>JBKPBM010000051.1:0-3810 GCA_046744325.1 Actinomycetota bacterium
GCGCTCCGGGCTCGTCTTCGCGAGCAGCGCCGGCGCGAACAGGACCGGCTGAACCTCGAGGGTCCGCTGCAGGAGGTCCAGGAACGGCTCGAGGAGATCCTGGAGACCGAGCGCCGCACGCTGTCGTTCCGGGTCGAGGACGACGCGCGGTTCCGCGAGCAGCTCCTCGACGCGCTGCCCTCGGACCCCGCCGGCGCCATCCGGGAGCTCAAGGACTACCGGTTCGTGGACCCGGAGGCGCAGCGGGGATTCGACGAGCTGATGGACTGGCTGCGCGACCAGGTCATGGGGTCGTACTTCCGGGGCATGGCCGAAGGGATGCGCGGCCTCTCCCCGGAGGACCTCCAGCGGTTCAAGGACATGCTGTCTGAGCTCAACGGCATGATCGACGCGCGTGAGCGGGGGGAGCACCGGCCCGAGGACTTCGCGGCGTTCATGCAGCGCTACGGCGACTTCTTCCCCGGGAAGCCTCGATCGCTTGAGGAGCTGCTGGAGGAGATGGCCCGGCGGATGGCGGCGATGTCGCGCCTGCTGGCCTCCCTCTCGCCCGAACAGCGGGCCGAGCTGGAGGCTCTGGCCCGGGAGGTCCTGCAGGACATGGACCTGGCCTTCCAGGTCGACCGGCTGGCCGGGGCGCTCTCCGAGATGTTCCCCGAGATGCCGTGGGACGACCCGGCCCTGGGCGGCGGGGAGGAGGCCATGCCGATGCAGGCCACGGTGGACGCCCTCGAACGGCTCTCCGACTTCGAGGAGGTGGACCGCTCGCTGCGAGGGGACTACGCGGGGGCGTCACTGGAGGACGTCGACGAGGAGCGGGTCCGGCGAACGCTGGGCGAGCACGCCGTCCGCGACCTCCGCCAGCTGAAGGAGGTGGAGCGGGCGCTGGAGCGGGCCGGGCTGGTCACCCGGCGCGGCGGTCGACTCCAGGTCACGCCCCGGGGCGCGCGCAGGCTGGGGGAGCGGGCACTGATCCGGGTGTTCGAGCACCTCCGTCGCGACCGGGAGGGCGCGCACGACGCGCGGCAGGCGGGAGGCCTGTCCGAACCGACCGGGGCGACCCGGCCGTGGCGCTTCGGGGACTCGGGGCAGATCGCGGTGCAGCACACCGTGTTCAACGCGGTGGTCCGGTCCGGGCCCGGCCGGTCCCCGCGGATCTCGCCGGACGACTTCGAGCTGGTGGAGGCGGAGACGCGGACGGAGGCGGCCACGGCGCTGTTGCTCGACCTGTCGTTCTCCATGCCGCTGCGAGGCCACTGGGTGCCGGCCAAGAAGATGGCCCTGGCCCTGCACGCTCTGATCGAGGGGCGGTACCCGAACGACTCGCTGTACCTGATCGGGTTCAGCGACTACGCGCGGCGGATCCGGCCCGAGGACCTGGCGGCCTCCGGCTTCGAGCGCGTCTACGGGACGAACATGCAGCACGCGTTCAACCTCGCCGGCCGGCTGCTGGCCGACCACCCTCGGGCGACCAAGCAGGTCATCATGGTCACCGACGGCGAGCCCACCGCGCACCTGCTGGACAACGGGATGGCCCAGTTCAGCTGGCCGCCGCTCCCCGAGACGATCGAGAAGACCCTGACCGAGGCCCTCCGGCTGGCGAAAGCCGGGGTCACCATCAACGTGTTCATGCTGGAGGACTCGACGGGCCTGATCCGGTTCATGGAACGGCTGGCCAGGTTGACCAACGGCCGGGTGTTCCAGACCGCCGGCGACGGGCTGGGCGAGTTCGTGATCCGCGACTACGTCACCCGCCGCGCCTCCTGACGTTCGATCGGTCTCCGAGCCCCACCTCGTGGCGATCAGCCCGATCCGGTTGGCCGACAGCTCGGCGGACAGGATGGCCGCTCACGGATAGGATCCAGGGAATGGCCATCCGGGACGATCTCCGCGCGAACGCCCAGGCTCTCCTCCATCCAGGAGAGACCATTCAGTCGATCTTTCCGGCCCTGACCGTGAGCCCGTACTTCTCGCTCATCTCGTATGCGAACATCATCCTGAGAAGGGCTCATCGGGTCGTCGTTGTCACCGACCAGCGCGTCCTGATCTGCACGAGTGGACGCTTCAGGATGTCTCCAGTCCGAGCAGTCACAAACGAACTTCCTCGCCGAATCAGTGTCGGCCCCGCACACGGGCTGTTTTGGTACAAGACCGATGCACTCGGGGAGGCGCTGTACGTGAATCGCCGTTTCTACAAGGATGTCGCCGCCGCCGACGGAGCGATGGCGTCTTCCATCGGCACGTGATCGAGTCAGGCGGCGCGAGCCTGAACCGTGGTACTTGACCGCTCGAGCCTTCTGCGGACGACCGGTCGAATCGGTGCTCTCGATGGGGTCATTCCGTGTTGCCGTCCCACCAGAACGTGACGACGTCGCGGTCGGGAAGTCCGTAGCCTGCCTCGCTCTCGACGATCCCAGGACCCAAGGCTTCCTCGACCTCGGGATCGCGATCTGCGGGCAGGCAGAGTTGGCGACGGATCCACGCGACCAGGTCTTCCTTCCGGCGAAAGCCTCCCCGTCGCGATGCGGTCCAGTCGGCGCGACCCGGTTCGATGCCGGCTTCGACGAGGACGGCCTGCGCGTCGTCCGCTGTCGGCCGCGTGGGGCGGACCACGCCGTGGAAGCGGAGCCAGAGCGGGGAGACCCGGCTGAGCGGATGGTCGGTGGTCAGCTCCATGACCGCTCGGCGTCGGGCGTGATCGGTGAGGCGCAGGACGAACTCCCGAAGGTCCGGCGCGTTGTAGGCGACGTGGTGACACACGACGACGTCCGCGGCGGGGGTCACGTCGGCCGCCTCGGGCCACCGGCCATGGATGGCGACGGCGGTCCGACCGACAGCCTCGACCTTCTGGCGGAAGGCGGCGAGCATGTCCTCGGATCCGTCGACGCCGATGATCTCGGAGGCGCGTGAGGCGAGTGGCAGGGAGGCGGCGCCCGCCCCGCACCCAACGTCGAGCACTGACCCACCGTCCGGCAAGGCCTCGAGCGCGCGCTCGTTGGACGGCGTCAGGGGCTCTGAGGCAGCCGTCTCCGCCCGGCTGGCGAACAGCTCCACGGGGAAGGACCACGGCGACTCGGGGGCCTGGGCCAGGATCTCGGGTGGGATGGCCCAGGACTCCAGGTCCTCGCGCCATCGTTCGGCCGCGGGCCGGCGCTCGCTCAAGGCGCCGGCTCGACGACGGTGAGCAGCTCCGGCGCCTGCGGACCTGCCGTGAGAAGCGCCTGCCGCCAGGTATCGGGCCAGGGAACCGGCTCGCCTCGGGCCTCGGACAGCAGGACCACGACGGCCCGGCCGCGCACCGCCACTTCGCCATTGGCCACCATCTCGAACGCGTAGGTCACGGAGCTGCGCCCGACCGCAGCCACGGACAGTTCGATATCGACCAGGTCGCGGAACACCAGCGGCCGGAGGAAGTCCGCTTCGACGTGGGCCCTGGGGAGGCGTCCGTAGATCTCGTGCAGGAAACCGAGGCGTTCCAGAAGCGCGGTCTCCGCCACCTCGATGAACCGGAAGGCGGCGGTGTTGTGGTAATTGGCCGAGGCGTCGGTGTCGGGCCACTCGATGCGGCGTTGCACGACGATGCTGGCCGGCGCTGGCGTGGGCACGTCGAGTGCTTCGTGTTCCTGAGGCATGCCGTCCTATTGTGTAGCGTCGCGGTCGGGCTGACAGGGAGGGGCACGTGGCGTGAAGGTCGGGATCGGGCTTCCCAGTATGGTTCCCGGAGCGTCCGGCGACCTGATCCTCGAGTGGGCTCGAAGAGGGGAGGCCGCTGGGTTCTCCAGCCTCGGAGTGCTCGATCGCGTGGTCTACGAC
>JBKPBM010000316.1:0-4658 GCA_046744325.1 Actinomycetota bacterium
GCCCCCCACAGTGCGGGCACACACCGGGTGCGCCGCAGACCCGGCAGGATGCCTGACCGGCCTCGGCCACGATCGGGCCCCCGCAGATCCCGCACGAGGCGGGCTCGCCGCAGGTCCGGCACACCCGAGCCACCCCCCGGCCGCGACGGGACACGATCAGGGCGGCAGATCCGGCCTCACGCAGGAGCCGTCCCAGACGGGCTGACCGATCCTCCGCCTCCGGCGCGACCGTCTCCACCAGGGGGGCGGCGGCCCGCTCGGCCTGCCGGGAGGGGCGGGCCGTCCGGATGGTCCCGCGGGCCGCCGCCCCCGCCGTCTCCGCCGACGGGGCCAGCGAGGCCAGCACGCACCCCGCTGCGTGGATCCGGGCCCGGGCCGATGCCACCTCCCTGACGTGGTAGTACGGCGCGCGGTCCTCGCGGTGTCCTGGGTGCACTTCCCGGCTGATCCAGATCAGCCCGAGGTCCTCGAGCGGCGCGAACACCGCCGGACGGGTCCCCACCACCACCCGATGGCGACCGGCCTTGATCTCGAGCCAGCACCGATATCGCCCGTGCAGGTCGCCGCCGAGGAATGAGACCGCCCCGCCCGGGAATCGATCCAGGACGGCCCGCGCTGTGGCCGGGATGGGTTCGGCCTCGGGCACCAGGACGAGGGCGCTGCGGCCGATGGCCAGCGCCCCCGCGACGGCTTCCACGCAGGCCGCGACCTCGTCGCGGGGCAGCGGCCGTAGCCACGTGGTCGCTCCCTCCCGGAGCAGGTCATCCGCCCCACCGTAGCCGTCGAGCACGGCGCCGCGGCCCAGGCCCGACACCTCCAGAACCTCCGCCGGGCCTGCGACCTCTTGGGACTCCTCCCGGGCGACCCGCGGCGGATGCGAACGCTCGATGACCGTGGCAAGCGGGGCCAGATAGCGTTCGCTGACCCACCGGAGCAACGCGAGCATGCGCGGGTCAAAGAACCGGACGGACGAGCGGACCCTTCGGACGGGCAGCAGCCGTCCCGGCGGGATCTCGGTGGCCGGGCCGAGGATCCACCCCTTGACCGTCCTGCCGTGGAACGCAACCGACACCAGGCTCCCCGTTCCGGCGTCGGTGTCGTCGGGCAGGAGGTAGGTGAACGGCCGGTCCAGCGACAGGCGGGGCACCGCGACGCACACATCCACCGGCCCGCTGAGCCGGTCGGGGGGAGGGATGGCGGGCGGCTCGCCGCTACTCGAACGCTCGGCGAAGGTCGTCGGCGCGATCGGTCTCCTCCCAGGAGAAGCCCTTGCGCCCGAAGTGGCCGTACGCGGCGGTCTCCCGGTAGATCGGCCGGCGCAGGTCCAGGGTGGCGATGATCGCCGCCGGGCGGAAGTCGAACAACTCCTGCACCACGGACTCGAGCCTGGACGGATCGACCTGATGGGTGCCGAAGGTCTCGATGGACAGCGACACGGGCCGGGCCGCCCCGATGGCGTAGGCGACCTGGAGCTGCACCCGGTCGGCCAGCCCCGCCGCCACGATGTTCTTCGCCACGTACCGCCCCATGTAGGCCGCCGAGCGGTCGACCTTGGTGGGGTCCTTCCCTGAGAAGCACCCGCCCCCGTGGGGCGCCATGGAGCCGTAGGAGTCGACCATGATCTTGCGCCCGGTAAGCCCCGTGTCGGCCTTCGGCCCTCCGATCTCGAACCGGCCGGTCGGGTTGACCAGGATGCGCACCTTCTCGGCGTCCAGGTCCATCTCACGAAGGACCGGGTCGATCACCTCGTCGATCACGTCCGGCCGCAGCAGGGAGTCGATGTCCACGTCCTCCTGGTGCTGGGCGGAGATCACCACGGTGTCCACCCGCACGGGACGGCCGTCGTCGTACTCGATGGTCACCTGGCTCTTGCCGTCGGGCCGGAGGTACGGAAGCACCCCCGCCCGCCGCACGTCGGACAGCCGCTTGGCCAGGCGGTGCGCCACGGCGATGGGCATGGGCATCAGCTCATCGGTGTCCCTGCACGCGTAGCCGATCATCATGCCCTGGTCCCCGGCGCCCGTTTCGTCGAACAGCTGGCCGAGCCCCTCCGTGCGGGCCTCGAACGACTTGTCCACGCCCAGGGCGATGTCGGCCGACTGCGGCTGGATGGCCACCACCACCCCGCAGGTATCGCCGTCGATCCCGTACTTGGCGTCCGTGTAGCCGATGCCGGTGACCGTGTCGCGCACGACCTTGGGGATCTCGACGTACGTGCTGGTGGTGATCTCGCCGGCCACCAGGACCACCCCAGTGGTGACCAGCGTCTCGCAGGCCACCCGACCCTCGGGGTCCTCGGCCAGGACGGCGTCCAGCACCGCGTCGGAGATCTGGTCGGCGAGCTTGTCGGGATGCCCCTCGGTGACCGATTCGGAGGTGAAGAGATAGCGCCTGCCCACAGTGGCCCGAAGTATACCGAGGCGGTCCGACACCCAGATGAAGGAAGAGGATGGTCCTAGCGTGCGTCGCCCCCGGCCAGAAGCTCGGCCAGGCGGTCGCAGATCGCGGAGGCGAGCTCTCGCTTGGTCCACAGCCGGATGTTCGCGGGGCCGGAGCCGTTCCCGATGATGGCGGCGCGGTTCGTCTCGGAGCCGAACCCCGTATCGGGCCGACCGACCTCGTTGACCACGATCAGATCCAGGTTCTTCGCCGACAGCTTGCGACGCGCCTCGGCCTCCAGGTCGCCGGTCTCGGCGGCGAACCCCACCAGCACCCTCGATCCCTTCTCTCGGCCGAGCTCGGCCAGGATGTCGATGGTGGGCTCCAGCGCCAGCCTCGGGGAGCCACCCTCCTTCTTGAGCTTGCCCTCCGAGACCTCCGACGGCCTCCAGTCCGCCACGGCCGCGGCCATGACCACCGCATCCGCGCCGTCCGCGCGATCTAAGACCTCCCGGGCCATCTCCTCCGCGGTCTCCACCCGGATGACCTTCGCCCCCTCGGGGTCGGGCAGCCACACGGGACCAGAGATCAACGTCACCTCGGCGCCCCTCGAAGCGGCTTCGCGCGCGATCGCGTATCCCATCTTGCCCGACGACCGGTTGCCGATGTACCGGACGGCGTCGATGGGCTCGTGGGTGGGCCCCGCGGTCACCACGATCCGCCGCTCCCGGAGGTCGGAGGAGCGTCTCTCGGCGCCGAGCGCGCGAACGATGGCCTCGAAGATCTCCTCGGGCTCGGCCATCCGGCCCGTGCCCTCGTCGCCCGCGGCGAGCGGACCTTCGCCGGGCCCGACCAGGAGCGCCCCCCGCTCGGCCAGCCGGTGGACGTGCTCCTGGGTGGCTGGATGGCTCCACATGCCGGTATGCATGGCCGGGGCCAGCACCAGCGGGCACGACGCCTCCAACAGGACCGAGCTCAACAGATCGTCGGCGAGACCCAGGGACAGCCGGGCCAGGGCGTTGGCGGTGGCCGGCGCCACCACCGCGAGGTCCGCCTCATGGGCCAGCCGGACGTGCAACACGGTCGAGGCCTCTTCGAACACGTCCGTGTGAACGGCATGGTGGCTGAGGGCGGCGAACGTCGCCGGACCGACGAACCGCGTGGCCGCCTCGGTCATCACCACCTGAACGTCGGCCCCGGCCTCGGTCAGGAGGCGGAGCAGGTGGACCGCCTTGTACGCGGCGATCCCTCCCGAGACCCCCAGCAGGATGTGCCGCCCCGCGAGCGACGGATGACCCGGCGACTGAGCGGCCATGAGTACGCTCCCGGAACGGAAGGCTCGGGTGCCGGGCTATGGGTTCGCCGGCGCCTCGAGCCGCTCGTAGGTGACCTTGCCCTCGGCGATCTCCTCCAGGGCGATGGCCAGGGGCTTGGACCGGAGATCCCCGGTCTCCACCAGCGGGGGCACGTACTCGCCGCGCCCCTCCCCAAGCTGGTTGTAGTAGGAGTTGATCTCGCGGGCTCGCCTGGCGGCCAGGATCACCAGCGAGTAGCGCGAGTCCACGCGCTTCTGCAGGTCGTCGATCTTCGGTTCGATCATGGAGGTCGGGTCTCCTCGAGGTCCGGGGTGGAAAGGGTTCCGCCGCTGCCGGACAGGTTCAACCGTCCGCGTGGCTGCTACCGATTATAGCGGCGACCTGGGCCGCAGCCCGCTCGATCTCGTCGTTGACCACCACGTGGTCGAACCAGGCGGCCTGGGCCATCTCGTGCTCGGCAGCGGCGATCCGACGCGAGAGCTGCGCGTCGTCCTCGGTCGCCCGTCCGCGCAAGCGCTGGGCCAGCGCATCGAGCGACGGAGGCTGCAGGAAGATCAGCATTGCGTCGGGCACCCGGGTGCGCACGGCCCCGGCGCCCTGGATGTCGACCTCCAGGATCACGTGGCGGCACGCGTCCATTGACTCGACCACCGGCGCGAGCAGGGTGCCGTACCGATGGCGGCCGTAGATCTCGGCCCATTCGAGGAAGGCACCCTCGGCGATCAGTCGGTCGAACTCCTCGGAACTCACGAACCGGTAGTCGCGGCCGTCGATCTCGCCCTGCCTCGGGGGACGGGTGGTGCAGGAGATGGACAGGACCAGATCGGGCCTCTGCTGCAGGAGGCGACGGACGACCGTTCCCTTTCCGACTCCCGATGGACCGGAGACGACGAACAGGTGCCCCGCGGCGATTACCTCTTCGCGAACTCGGTGAGCAGGGCGTCCTTCTGCTTGGCCCCGAGC
>JBKPBM010000103.1:0-8651 GCA_046744325.1 Actinomycetota bacterium
TCACGAAGAACATCGCGGGGCTCGTGGACCACCCCGTGATGGCCAGGACGGCCGCGAACCACAGGAGCGATGGGATCAGCACCCGCCGCCTCCCGACGCGGTCGGCCAGCGAGCCGGTCGGATAGAGCACCACGAACTCGGTGGCCACCGCCGCGGCCAGGGCTGCCCCGATGCCGACCGTGGACAGGCCCAACCCTTCCCGACCGAACAGGGGCACCAGCGTGTCGTACCCGCCGGCGATCACCCAGAAGAACGCCATGTTCAGGACCACCGTGGTGATGAACGCTCGCGACCGAAGCAGATCCCGCACGGCCTCTCGCGTCCGGGCCAATGCACTTCGCTCCGGGCGTGCTCCCGACGACGGTTCACCCGTGGCCGCCGGCTCAACGGGCTGGGGGTCGTGCACGAACTGCTGGTAGAGCAGGCTGGACACGATCAACAGGCCGGCGTACAGGAACAGCGGGCTGGCCAGCCCGAAGCTGTGGGCGACGATCCCTCCGATGGGACCACCGGCGATGAACCCGATGTTGAACGAGCCGTAGAACACGCCCAGCGTCCGGGCCATCCGGTCCTTGGGCACCACCTTCAGCAGGTAGCTGTACAGCGCGGCGAAGAGCACCGACGAGCCCGCTCCGCCGACCCCTCGGAACAGGACCGCCAGGGGGAAGTTCGGAGCCAGCCCGGTGAGGACGGAGGACGCGGCGGTGAACACCAGCCCCGCTGTGGCCGCCACCCGCTCGCCGTACCGATCGACGAGGGGACCGGCGACCAGATCGAAGACCAGCCGAGTGAAGGCGAACGCCGAGATCAGCAGCCCGGCCGCGTCGTAGCCCACACCGAAGGATCTGGCGAACAGGGGCAGGATCGGGGCGATGATCCCGAACCCCAGCATGATCACGAACGTGATCAGCATGACCACGCGGACCGCCGGGTCGCCCAGGATCACGCGGATCGTGACCGTGGGTTCCCGGATCGCCATCCGTCCGGTCAGGCTCCGCTCGCCGCGGCGATCGCCGCCGCCGCTCGCTCGACCGCCTCGACCTCGCGCTCGCCGAACGCCGCCGGCGTGTTCGAGTCCACGTCCAGGACACCCAGGATGCGGCCATCCCGCGAGATCGGAGCGACGGTCTCGGAGCGCGTGTTCACGTCGCAGGCGATGTGGCCGGGGCGGGCTCGAACGTCCGGCACGACCTCCGTTCGTCCGGTCCGAGCCACCGACCCGCACACACCGGCGCCCAGGGGGATCCGGACGTGCTCGGTGGGAAGGCCGCGGAAGGGTCCAAGGACCAGGTCGGCCCGCTGGATCAGATAGACGCCCACCCAGTCGAAGGCTGGCTCCTGCTCATGCAGGCTTGCTACGGTTCGGTCGATGACCTCAAGCCATTCGGGCGTTGCGTCCAGAGGGGCGGACGGGGATCGGTCGAGGTCGCTGTCCACGGCGGCCAGTCTAGCGACCGCTCAGGAAAGGCCGGAGGGGGGATTGCCCGCGTACCCCCCCTCCGGTAAGCGCAGCGCCCGAGCGCCCTCCCGTGCGCTGCAGTGCCCGCCGGTTGATCGGCAGGTTGTCGTCTTGTATGCGGGCCGACGTTCTCAAACATCGGCAGGCGCGTCGAGGGTCCTGAGAGAGCGCCTGGCACTTTCTTCCGGGACCGGGCGTCGGACGGCGATCGCGTGACATCTGGCCTGCTGCTCGCGCCCTCCATGGTCACCCTGGCGGGACTCAACGCACCGGTTCGGGCAGCGGCGTTCGACTCGATCGAGGTGGCCCGCGACGCCGCCCTCGCGTGGACCGGCGGGGTGATCACCTATGCGGGCCCCGCATCGGGACTGCCCGACCACGCACGGGCCGAGGGGCGCGAACCTCTTCGGGTCGACGGCGCGGTGCTGCCCGGATTCGTGGACTGCCACACCCACCTCCCCTTCTTCGGCTGGCGGGCCGACGAGTTCGAGGCTCGGCTGGCGGGCCGGACCTACCGCGACCTGCAGACCGGTGGCGGCGGAGGGATCTACCGAAGCGCGCGGCTGCTGGCCGGAGCGAGCGACGAGGAGGTCCTGGCGTTCTGCCGTCCCCTGGTCGCGGAGATGCTGGCACACGGGACCACGGCCGTGGAGCTCAAGACCGGCTACGGGTTGTCGGTCGAGGCCGAGCTGCGCCAGGCCCGGCTCGCGCGGCGCCTCGCCGAAGAGATGCCCCAGGCGGCGACGGTGACACTGCTGGCGTGCCACGCCGTGCCGCCTGATATGGACCGTTCGGCGTGGGTGGACGCGGTGTGCGCGGAGCTGGTCCCGGCGGTCGCGGCCGAAGAACTGGCGGACGCGGTCGACGTCTACGTCGAGGACATCGCGTTCACCGTTGAGGATCTGGAGCGAGTGGCTCGCGTCGCCCAGGCGAACGGGCTGCGGGTCCGGGCGCACGCCGACCAGCTGGGGCATTCGCGGGCGGCGGAGGCGGCGGTGGCCGTCGGGTCACGGTCCGCCGATCACCTCAACCACGTTGGCCCGGAAGGGGTCGCGGCCCTCGGCACGGCAGAGGGGACGGTGGGGGTCCTGCTCCCAGTGTCGACATTCTTCCTTCGCGCGGAGCCGCCACCGGTCGCGTCGCTGCTGGGATCGAACGCTGCCCTGGCCCTGGCCACCGACTTCAACCCCGGGACGTCCCCGTGCCTGTCCATGCCCGAGGTCATCGGGGTGGCCGCGGCGCTGTACCGGCTCCCACCGCTCACGGCCGTCGCCGCGGCCACCCTCAACCCCGCGTGGGTCCTGGACCTGCATGACCGGCTGGGCTCGCTGGAACCGGGGAAGCGCGCGGACTTCGTAGTGCTCGATTCCGACGACCCGGCCATGATCCCCTACCGGCCGGGACACAACCCCGTCGCGGAGACCTGGATCGCGGGCGAACGCCGGTCTGCGGGCGAGGTTGCCGGCTAGTCGGGCTCTATTCCAGCGGTTCCATCGCCTGCTCGACCGCCTCGACGAACGCGCCCGACTGGACCAGCTCGATCGCCTCGTCGATATCCAGCTTGAGCTCCCGGTCCGCGTCCAGGAACGGCACGACGTCGCGCATCGCGGCCACGGCCGCCGCCGTCCCCGCGGCAGGCTGCAGCCCCTCGCGGGTCCGCAGCTCGATCCCCTGCGTCGCCGCCATGGCCTCCAGGGCCACCACGACCTCGGCGTTCCCGATGCAGTCCCTGGCGTGCCGGGCAGAAGTCATCCCCATGCTGACATGGTCCTCCTGTCCCGCGGAGGACGGGATGGAGTCCACCGAGGCGGGGTGGGCCAGCGTCTTGCACTCCGAGACCACCGACGCGGCGGTGTACTGCACGATCATGAACCCCGAGTTCAGCCCGGCGTTCGCCACCAGGAAGGCCGGCAGGCCGTTGCTCGTCGTCGGGTCCAGCATGCGGTAGAGCCGGCGCTCGGAGATCGACGCGAGCCCCACGGTGGCCAGGGCCAGCGCGTCCAAGGCCACCGCCACCGGCTGGCCGTGGAAGTTCCCCCCCGAGAGGACCTCCCCGTCATCGGGGAGCACGATGGGGTTGTCCGACACCGACCCCATCTCCACCTCCAGCACCCGTTCGGCGTGTGCCAGCATGTCCCGGAAGGCCCCGTGGACCTGGGGGGCGCACCGCAGCGAGTAGGCGTCCTGGACCAGATGCGGGCTCTCGCGATGCGAGGCCACGATCCCGCTCCCCGCAAGGAGCCGCCGGGGGTTCGCTGCCGACGCCGTCTGCCCGGGGTGGGGCCGCAGGCGCTGCAGGCGCTCGTCGAAGGACCGGTCCGTCCCCAACGCGGCCTCCACCGTCATGGCCGCGGCGATGTCGGCCGCCCTGGCCAGCGCGCGCCCGCGATGGGCCGCCAGGACGCCCAGGGCCAGCATCCCCTGGGTGCCGTTGATGAGCGCCAGGCCCTCCTTCGGCTCAAGCGAGAGGGGCTCCAACCCGCACCGCTCCAGCGCCATCGCCCCCGGTATGCGGTCGCCCTCGTACGACACATCGCCCCCGCCGATCAGCGGCAGGGCCAGGTGGGCCAGGGGCGCCAGATCTCCCGACGCCCCCAGCGAACCCTGTTGGGGGACCATCGGCAGCAGGTCGCAGTTCAGGAACTCAAGCAGGCGCTCCACCACGATGGGCCTGACCCCGGAGTGCCCGAGGGCCAGGACGTGGGCCCTGAGCAGGAGCATCGCCCGCGTCTCCCACGCAGACAGGACCGGCCCCACCCCGACCGCGTGGGATCGCAGGAGGTCGTGCTGGAGCCTGCGGACGGCCTCGGGCTCCAAGCGGACGGTGGCCAGCGCCCCAAGGCCGGTGGTCACGCCGTAGACCGTTTCGCCGGCCTCCACCGCGCGGTCCACCACCGCCCGGGCAGCCTCGAGGCGGGCCCGTGCTTCGGGCGCCAGGTCCACCGGCTCCCCGCGGGCCACCGCCACGACGCTGTCGATGGAGAGCGGCTCCCCCACGTGGACGGTCACCGCTCTGAGCCGATCCTCAGCCGAAATGGGCCCGGAACGCGGCCACGACACCGGCGGCCTCGCGGGCGAAGGCTTCGATCTCGTCGTCACCCGCCAGATGCAGGTCGTAGCCGCGCTCGCCGGGGGAGCCGATCCGGAACCGCCGCCAGCGCCCCATCTTCTCCCCGACCACCGGGTACGTGGCGTTGCCGTCGAAGTACTCGGACCGGACGTCGATCAGGCTGGCATCGTCGCGGGAGAGGCCGAGGGTCTCGATCGGGTTGGGGAACGCCCCGGCGCCCTCAGGCTCCTTGCTCACGGGCCAGGTGACCTCCTCGACGGTGTAGGTCGCGTCCCCCACGCCGACGGCCCGCCGCCTGCCCACCCGGTCCACGATGGCCCGGGCCAGCCCCTCCGCGGCCGACCTGAGCTCCGGACCCGGCGCCATCGCCGCAAGCTCCTCGGCCCGAGCGTCCAGTTCGTCCACGGCCTCAACCTCCATCAGTTCCCTCCCTATGCGCCATCACGTCGGTGCAGGGTCGGACGGGGTCCCCGGTCCGATCGGCACCCGCAGGCTAAGCTGACTCACGGCGAGGCGACAAGTCAGCTCACGTTCGGAGGTCATCCCTTGACGCTGGTCACGGCCGAATTGGTCTTTGCCGACGATCGCTGGCATCGCCGACACGGGTTCGTCATGCAGGGCGGACGAATCCTGGCGACCGGCACGCCGGACGAGCTGACGGAGTCCCACCCACGGGACGAGCGCGAGGACTGGGGCGCGGTGGCCGTCCTGCCCGGCACGGTCAATGCGCACGGCCACAGCTTCCAGTCGCTGTTCCGAGGGTTCGGGGGCGACCTCTCCTTCGACGCGTGGCGGGAGCGCGTGCTCCATCCCTTCTCCGAGCGCATGGATCGGGACGCCATCGTGGCGGGGGCCCGGTTCGCCTTCGCCGAGATGGCCCTGGCGGGGATCACCACGGCAGTCGACTTCTTCTCCCTGCACGACCGGGGCATCGAGAACGACCTGGCCGTGGTGGAGGCCGCCGCCGAGGTGGGGATTCGGGTGGTCATGGCGCGTTCGATGTACGACTGGGGTGGCGCTCCGCGCCGGTACCAGGAGACCCCGGCGCAGGCCGAACGGCACTTCCGGGAGCTCTACGCCGAACTCTCCGGGACCCACATGGCCTTCGCCCAGCCGGCACCGCATTCGATCCGGGGCGCCAGCCCGGACATGATCCTCACCGGAACGTCTCTGGCCCACGAATTCGGCACGCCGTTGCACATGCACGTGGCGGAGCGGCGGTCCGAGCGCGACGAGGCCATCGGGGCTCACGGGCTCTCCCCCGTCGCCTACCTGGACTCGCTCGGGGCCCTGGCCGAGCGGCCCCTCCTGGTGCATTGCGTCTGGGTGGACGAGGCCGACCTTCGGGTGATGGAGCAGCGCGGGGCCCGGGTGGTGCACGATCCGTCGGCGAACGCCTTCCTGGGCGACGGGATCGCCCCGGTCCGGCGCATGCTCGAGCTGGGGATCCCGGTATGCCTGGGAACCGACGGCGGGTGCACGAACAACCGCCTGTCGATCTTCGAGGAGATGCGCATGGCCGCGCTGATGGCGCGGGTGCTCGAACAGGACGGCGCGGCGCTGGGGGCCGAGGAGGCCCTCCTCATGGGCACCGCCCGGGCCGGGGAGGCCCTGGGGCTGCCCATCGGCCGGATCGCCGCCGACCACGCCGCCGATCTTGTGGTGGTCGACCTGGAGGCCCTGTCGGTCCAGCCGACACAGACCGCCCCGATGCAGGTCGTGTTCTCCATGCAGCCGGGGGCCATCCGCCGGGTGATCGTGGGGGGGCAGGCCATCGTCGAGGAGGGCCGACTCCTGCGGGTGGACGCACACGACGTGGTGGCGAAGGTCCAGGAGGCCACGCGTGGTTGGCCGGCGCTCGAGGCCTCGGCCGCGCTGGCGGAGTGAGCCCGGCCCGCCTGAGCTACATGGCGATCATGCGGGACCTGCGCACACACGCCCGGCCTTCGACGAAGGATGACATGGCTCGGTTCGGGATCACCACGGCCCGAGCCCTGGGCGGGATCCGCGTCCCCTACCTCCGTGACCTGGCCAAACGAGCCGGCCGCGACCACGCGCTGTCCCAGCGGCTGTGGGCCACCGGGATCCGCGAAGCCCGGCTGCTCGCCTCGATGCTCGACGCCCCCGCTGAGGTCACCGAGGACCAGATGGAGGCCTGGGCCTCGGAGTTCGACTCGTGGGACCTGGTCGACCAGAGCTGCAGCAACCTGTTCGACAAGACACCCTTCGCACACACCAAGGCGGTGGAGTGGGCCGGGCGCGAGGAGGAGTTCGTCAAGCGCGCCGGGTTCGTCCTCATGGCCACCCTGGCCGGGTTCTTCCCTTTGATCGAGCGCGAGGCCTGGGACGGGCGGAACTTCGTCAAGAAGGCGGTGAATTGGGCGCTGCGCCAGATCGGCAAGCGCAACCGCGTGCTCAACGAACCGGCCATCGCCTGCGCGCTTCGGGTCCAGGCGCAGGGTTCGGGTCCGGGGAGGTGGATCGCCGCCGACGCGCTCAGGGAGCTTCGGAGTGCGGCCGTCCACGCTCGTCTGAGGGGAAGGGTCCGGGGCTCGATTGCCCGGTGCACATGAGTAGATGCGGGCGCAGCCCTTCTGATGGACTGGGGGATTTAGCAGATCCCGGAGGAGTGCATCGACAAAGGCTCTAGACCACCAACCTGATCCACATACTCACCGACTGCCCAGATATCCGTGCCGGTTATGGCCTTCACCCCATTCAACTGTGAATTCCCCTCGGGGTTAGGCGTCAGCAAGGCCGCCCACCTGGTCCCATCCCAATGCTCGGAAGTAGCGTGGCTATCGGCGAGGTGGACATACACGCCAACGACCCAAACATCCGTGGCAGCAGCCATGCTCGCCGCCAGAAGCTTGCCCCCATTCGGGTTACGCACTGTTCGCCACTCGACCCCGTCCCAATGCTGGATTACGCTGCCCAGCGTTCCCCCGGGACCGGAATACTCGCCGCTCCCAACTGCCCATACGCCCACGCTTGCCACACCTACACCACCATCGAAATCTCGGTCCCCTCCACCAAGGACCGGGGCAGGCTTGACCGCGGTCCATGACGATCCGTCCCAATGCTCGGCCAACGGGCGGGTCGAGTACGGCTGGGGCGCAGCCTGCTGGCCAAGCGCCCACAGATCATCGGACGAAACCCCCGCGAGCGCATTGACCACGGTCCCTCCGCTCGAGGGAGACGGAAACTGCGTCCAGGAGGTCCCGTCCCAGTGCAAGTACAGCGGGTGGAGAATGTCTGATTGCAGGTAATATCCCGCCGCCCAGACATCCGCGGTCGAGAAGGCGGCCAGGGCCAGGGCCCGACTCTCGAATCCAGGGTGCGGCGTCGGCATCGGGGTCCAGGTGTTCCCATCCCAGTGCTCGGTGAAGGCGACCGGGACCCCGTCATGGCCGATCCTGTACCCGCTGGCCCACACGTCAGTCGAGGAAATGGCGACCACCGCGCTCAAGGAGTTGTTGATGCCCTGCTGGGTGGTCATGGTCCATGCCACCCCATCCCAGTGATCGACGATCCCGTAGGTCCCCCCGTACTCTCCCACCGCCCACACGTCATCGGAAGCTGCCGCATCCACTGCAGCCAGCGACGCGCCCAGCAGCGCCGGAGTGGGCATCACAGTCCACACCTTGCAGGAGCCCAGCGACTTTTGGATGGGCCCGGCCGCGGCGACCAACGCCACGGCCAGGCCTCCGACCATCCACAGCCTTCCAGAGCTCCCGCGGTGCCGGCGACGGGGCCTAGCAGTGACCCTCGTCCCGGTATGCCTCCTCTTCATGGGCCGGTCGGGCACGAGATCTGGCAGGCCCACCCGCCGGAGGAGGTCCACAACCAGGTGTCGGCATACGCCGCGGGCTCCGGAAGCTTGCCCCCGCCGAACATCAGCACGGTCCCCCGGGTCGGATCGGTGACCCATAACATGCAGCACCGAGCGGGAGGACCGCCCGCACCGGATGACCAGGCGGTCCACACGCCAGCGTGGACGTCTCCCTGCAACAGCCACACGTCGTTGAGCAGGCCCGAGTCGTTCCGGCCCCCGAAGACGGCCATCTCCAGGCCGGGGGCGTAGTAGGTCATCCGGTGCCCAAAGCGCGGACACGGGCCCTG
>JBKPBM010000067.1:0-2676 GCA_046744325.1 Actinomycetota bacterium
TGTGGAGCGCCGGCTGACGGGAGGCGGGACGGTAACCCTCAGCCTCCGGCCCGCGTGGGCTGCCGCTCCGCCCACCGCCGGTAGTTCTCGACGTGGGCGCGCGCGTCGACCCCGTGGTCGCAGGTCAGCGGGTGGCCGCACGGCGGGTTCCCCTCCTGGGTGACGAAGTTGAACCGGCACTGAGGGCAGTAGACGTCGAGCTCCTCGGGAGCGTAAGGACAGTCGCCCCAGGCGCACCCTCGCTCGCCCTCCCCCGTTCCCAGGTCCAACCCACAGTGGGGGCACGTGACGAAGTCCTCCCACTTGGCCATGGCCATCGCCTCCTTCCAGGGTTGACGGTAGGTGGGCGGGACCGCCGCGCGAAGGGACGTCCGGCACTGGCGGGACGGACCGTTCGGCCTGCACGCCGGCTGCGTGAGCGGGCGATCGACCTTCCGGGCTAGACTTGATTGAACGATCAGTCAAACAGCGCCCGGGGAGGTGACCTCGTGGGGATGGATCGGGGGGCGACGAGCGTCGATCAGATCGGCAGCACCACCCTGTACTTCGGACCCTGGTACCGGAAGTCGCCCTACTTCGAGGCCACGCTTCGCTACGGGTGCAAGGCATACGACATCTACAACCACACCTATCTCCCGGGGTACTTCGACGACCCGGTCACCGAGTACTGGCACCTGCTCAGGCACGTCACGATCTGGGACGTGGGGGTGGAGCGCCAGGTCGAGATCACCGGCCCCGACGCGTTCGCGTTCACGAACATGCTCACCCCGCGCGACCTGTCGAAGTGCGCGGTGGGTCAGGGCAAGTACGTCGTGATCACCGACGAGGACGGCGGCATCGTCAACGACCCCGTGCTGCTCCGGCTGGGCGAGGACCACTTCTGGCTGTCCCTGGCCGACAGCGACGTGCTGCTGTGGGCCAAGGGCGTCGCGCTGAACTCGGGGCTGAAGGTGAGTGTCCGCGAGCCCGACGTGTGGCCGATGCAGATCCAAGGTCCCAAGTCCAAGGACGTCATGCGCACGCTGTTCGGCGACGAGGTGGTGAACCTCAGGTACTACTGGTGCACCCAGACGGACCTCGACGGGATCCCGGTGGTGGTCAGCCGCACGGGGTGGACCGGCGAGATCGGCTTCGAGATCTACCTGCGCGACGGCTCGCGCGGCGACGAGCTGTGGGAACGGGTCATGGAGGCCGGCCGGCCGCACAACATCCGGCCCATCGCCCCGAGCGAGGCCCGGAGGATCGAGGCCGGCATCTTCAACTACCGCTCGGACATGACGCTGGAGAACAACCCCTTCGATGTCTCGGGGCTGGAGCGCCTGGTCGAGCTGGACAAGGAAGCGAACTACATCGGCAAGGAGGCGCTGCTGCGCATCCAGCGCGAGGGGGTCTCGCGCAAGCTGATGGGTGTGGAGCTGCCCGGCGACGCCATGGGCTACGAGCTGGCCGAGGCCTGGCCCGTGGTTCGCGACGGCGAGACGATAGGCCGGGTCACCGACGCCATCTGGTCTCCTCGGCTGGAGAAGAACATCGGGTACGTCTGGGTGCCGATCGAGCTTGCCGAGCCCGGCACGGAGATCACGGTCAGGTCTCCGGGTGGGGAGATCACCGCCACGGTCGCTGCGATCCCATTCCTCGATCCGAAGAAGGCGATCCCGTCGTCTTAAGGTCTGGCGTTTCGGGCTGGGATCCTCACCAGCCCTCCGACGCCGCAAGACCTCCCTGTCGTGCTTGGCCGCCCATGTCGGATCCGCCTCGTAGAGAGCGTCGGTAATGTCCGTTGAGTGACACCCGAGCTGGGTAAGCGTTGCCAGAACGCCAGTCGCGGTGAGCGCTTGCCTGGATCTCCAGTACGGACCTTCCGAGGGGCTCAGAGGGACGAGGTACCGGTCGCCCTCGACAGTGATGTGTATGCCCATTCATCTCCTCATCTTGCCTGAGGGTCGCTCTCGCTATTCGACGTGAGCTCGCGAATAGTCAAGCCCACCCTAACCTCACCTCGCCTTGCTCCAAGTCGAGCTTGAGGAGAGGCTGGCCAGAATATAAACTGAACGTTCAGTCAAACTTCTCAAGGGGCTGGCGCGCGTGAGCTATTCGATGACCGACGAGGATCGCGAGATTCAAGAGAAGGCGCGCGCCTTCGTCGACGACCTCATCCCCTACGAGGCCGAGGCCGAGATGAACGGCGGGGAGCTTCCGAAGGAGGTCCTCGAGTGGGCTGAGGCGAAGGTCCACGAGATGGGGTTCGAGGCGATCAACATGCCCAAGGAGCTGGGCGGAGGTGGGTTCACCGCGTTCCAGCAGGTCCTGGTTCAGGAACAGGTCGGCCGGGCCACCAACGCGGTGGCCTGGATGATCCACACGCCGGCCTCGTGGTTCCCGAGCGTGGCCTCCGACTACCAGATGGAGCGGTGGGTCCTGCCCACAATCCGGGGCGAGCTTCGGGAGTGCTACGCGATCACCGAGGAGGGCGCAGGTTCTGACGTCGACAGCATCTCGGCGACCGCTCGTCCAGACGGCGACCACTACGTGCTCAACGGGGTGAAGTGGCACGTGACCTCGTTCAACCAGGCCGAGTACGTGTTCTTCCAGGGCAAGCTCCCGGACGGCCAGCACGCCATGTTCATCGTCGACATCGACACGCCGGGCATCCGGGTGGTCCGAACCCCCGCGTAC
>JBKPBM010000028.1:0-3509 GCA_046744325.1 Actinomycetota bacterium
GCCCCAGGTGGGGTGGGTGCGCACCGACCGCCTGGAGGAGCTGGTCAGCCCGGCCTTGCGTCGGGACCTCACCGTGCAGGCCGCGGTGGCCATCTCAGGCGCCGCATTCGCCTCGGCCATGGGCGCGCAGACCCGCTTCTACGAGGTCTTCCTGGCCCTGTCCAACGCCCGGCTCGGCGCGTGGCTCCCCAACCCGGGCTTCCTGCACGTCAAGCGGGAGAACATGGACGACTGGACGATCCCGGGGCTCCCCCGCCTGCGGCGAGCTACTTCGCCCGCGAGGTCCTCGGCCTGCACCCCCGGACCAGCCGTCTGCTGCTGTGCACCGACGGCGGCCACTACGAGACCCTCGGCCTGGTCGAGCTGCTCCGCCACCGGTGCCGGCTGATCTACTGCAACGACGCGAGCGGGGACACGCCACCGCTCGCCACCACGCTGGCCCAGGCGATCACCCTGGCCGAGGAGGAGCTCGGGGTCAGGATCACGCTACGCGACCCCCTGCCTCTGGTGCCGGGGGCGGCGGTGCCTCAGAAGCCGGAGTCGCCCCTGGCCGATCTCAACGCCCGCCTCTCGGCGACGGTGGTGTGCGTGGGGGACATCACGTATCCCAACAAGGTCGCGTACCCACGGGAGGAGGACGACGGCGGCTACGAGAACAACAGGGGCACGCTCATCCTGGCCAAGTCCAACCTGACACCCGAGGAGCCGTACGAGCTGCTCCCCTACGCCCTGGAGAACTCCTCCTTCCCCCGCGACGGGACCGCAGACCAATGGTTCGACGTCGGGCAGTTCGACGCCTACCGGCGGCTGGACGAGCACCTGGGAGCGGAGGCCTACGAGGCTGCCAAGAGAGAGGGGGCCATAGATGCGGGTGGCCGCCCCATCCCACCGGGTCCACGGGGAGAGGGGTCTCTGTGCAGCAGGCTCAGCCGACGTCTGCCATTCCGAAGGGGGAACTGACGAGCAGCGACGCCAAGAACGGGCGGACACCAGGGCCGCCGCTCGGTTCCGTCACCCCTCCATGCGCCCGTGTTTCAGGGCTCCTCGAGGTGGAACGTGAGGAACGGCTCCTCGGGGCGATCGGGGCGTCCCGCGCTCCGTTTCAGGGCACGTGCACGGAGATGTGAACTACGCACGCGATCGTCGTGGCGGAGGCTCTCGTCATGGTGGCTCTCCTGGCTCTCGACGGCGGCCGCGCCGAAGAAGGATCAGCCGCTCAAGCACCTCTAACACAGGCCGGGATCATCATCGGCCCCAGTGCGGGGGCAGCTACGAGATCACGCGCGGTTAGGGCCGCGGTTACTGGCGGCCGGGGAGTGGGGCCAGCATCACTTCGGCTCGGAGACCCTGAACACCCTTCCGGCCCGCGACAAGCTCGACTTCGCCGACTGGTGTTTCCACATCGGCAGGGTCGCGGTCCGCGGGCCGGTCCACAAGCCCAGGTCTGACCAGCGGCTCTCTCTTGCGCCTTGGGAGGCGAGGGAATCGCCGAGACACTCAAACCCTCGCCAAACTTCGGGCGATCTTCGAGTGAAAGAAGGGAGATGCACTCGGCCACATAGCACCCAAAGGGCAGGAAGAGGCGTCGGCCAGGTGTGGCCTACGACCGATGAAGGCGTCCCGGCTCGCGACGGCTGCACGGCGGAGTACTCGGAGGAGAGGAGGATCGGATGTTGGTCTCCCAGGTGGGCGCTCGTCTCGGACACCGACCAGGTGGGATGCCGCCAGCTGAGCCTGGTGGCCGCGGCGGTGCAGAAGCAGGCGATGCGGGACTTCGAGCCCCTGTGAGGCATCCGATCGACCGTTGACGCCTTAGACTCGCTCGAGGACATCCCGCTCGGATACTGGCCCGTGATCGTCGTCGACCATGTGGCCGAAGGCGCCCCCAGGACTCCGCGGATGCCACGACCACCAGTACCCAATGAGCGAACTGGAGACTAGAGTCAGGATGGCCGTCAGAGAGGAGTTGAACCCATGCGCGAACCCACGTCGGTGCGCGGTCCAGTCGACGTCGTCGACGTCGGCGACGCCCAGCTCCCGCTGTGGGTCGTCCCATTCGACGCGGACGGGACGTGTACCGGGCCCGAGACGCGCGCGCTGCTTGTAGACGAGCTGGCGCGAGGTGGCTACTCGGAGGTCTTTCTCTTTTCCCACGGGTGGAACAACACCTTCCGGCAGGCGGTCAACAACTACACGCGCTTCATTCGCGGATACCATGACCTCGCTCGTTCGAATGGCCTGGCGTCACCCCATCCGTATAAACCCCTGCTGGTGGGCGTGTTCTGGCCGAGCATCGACCTTGTCCTGCCATCTGAAGAGCCCCCGCGAATCGCGGGGGTCGAGGATTCCGGCCCGATGGATCTGGCATCGATGGTGGACGAGGCGGCACAGCAGCTGGATCCGGAACGCGCGCAGTCGCTGTGGAGGCTGGCCGGGAAGCCGGAGCTGACCGAAGGCGAAGCGCGCCAACTGGCCGAGATCCTGGCCCCGGCCTATCCGGAGGATGACGACGTGGACCCGGGAGCGGCCCGCCCCAGTGGCAACGATGTGATGCAGACGTGGGGAGACTTGATCGAAGCAGGCCTGACCGAGGCAAGCCCCCCCGCGGCGGGGCCGGATGCATTCGGCGTGGCCACCGAAGACCAGCTCCTCGCTGACCCTCAGGCGGCCGGGCGGTTTCACTCCCTGATTCACTTCGACCCGCGCGACATCCTCCGCGCCTTCACGGTCTACAAGATGAAGGACCGCGCGGGCCACGTTGGAATGATCGGCGTGGGTCCGTTGCTCTGCGACCTTCTCGGGGCTGACGACCAGGCCCGCTGCCATCTCATCGGCCATTCGTACGGCTGCCGGCTGCTGCTGGCCGCCGTCTGCGCAGACGACCTCCCCAGGCCGGTCCGTTCCCTCCTACTGCTGGAGCCCGCCGTGAACTACCTGTGCTTCGCGCGCCAGGTGCCGAAGGTGGGCCGTCCCGGCGGCTTCCGGCCAGCGCTGGAACGGGTGGAGAAGCCCATCCTGACCACGTTCAGCTCGCACGATGTCGCGCTCCACGACTTCTTCCACATCGCTGTCCGGCGACGGTCCGACCTCGGTGAGCTCAAGGTGGCCGCGTTGGGGGAGGTTCCCAGCCTGTACGCTGCGCTCGGCGGCTGGGGACCGGGCGGCCTCGGTACGGACGAGGCGGTCGAGGTTCCCATGGCCAGGTTCCCCGATCGGTACAGCCTGGAAGGCGTCCGCAATCGCCTATTGGCGCTGAACGGTGCGACGGGCATCACCGGTCACTCGGACGTGATCAACGACTGGACGTACTGGGCTCTCTACAACCAGGTTGTTCTCTCGGAGCGCTGAAATGGCCGAGCTGATCAAGCAGGAGCACAAGCTCCCCACCATCAAGCTAAGTCTCGACCTGGAGAGCCACTGGGGCGGCGAGCAGCCACTCGTGCACTTCGAGGTAGATCGCGGGCAGGAAGTCGTCGGTGAGATCTCGCTCTTCTCGGAGGACCTCAACC
>JBKPBM010000217.1:0-2740 GCA_046744325.1 Actinomycetota bacterium
GATCCACGGCCTGGGGTCGAGCCCACCGGGATCCGGGGGAACCACTGACAGGATCGGCTTGATGAACCGGGCCATGTCGACCATGAGCTGGCCGTATTCCTCATACGCCTCGGCGTCGAGGCGCGACCAGCGGCGGAGCTCGCGGATCGTCCGGCCGTGGTCGTTGACCCGCCACAGGTAGTCGCCGGTCCCGATCGGATTGCCGTTGCCGTCCTTCGGCGGCGTGCGTCCAGTGCCCTCGTAGACGGGCGTGAACGTGCCGTCCAGGGGCAGGATGTCGAGGCCGTGGCGGGGCAGGTCGAGCTCGCGGATGATCTCGGGCCGGAGCAGGGACACCACGTAGGACGCCACGCTGAACCGGAACCCGGGAACGATCTCCTCGGTCACCGCCGCGCCCCCCAACAGGTGGCGGCGCTCCAGGACCACGGTGCGCAGGCCGGCCCGGGCCAGGTACGCGGCCGCGGTCAGGCCGTTGTGCCCGCCTCCCACGATGATTGCGTCGTACGGTTCGGCCACGCCCGCTCCATCGCCGCGACCGTTCGTCTTGCGGTCACACGGACGGCCGGGCTAAAGTTTGACTGAATGATCAGTCAAACACTACACCAAGGTCCCGGCCGGACGAAAGCCGAACCGCCGTGACGCTCGAAACCGCCTTCCATCCTCGGCTGGCCGCCCTGAACCGCAAGCTGGCGTGGGAGGACTGGTACGGGTTCTCGGCGGCCTCGGTGTTCGGGGATTCGCTGGACATCGAGTACAACGCGGTGCGGGAGGCCGCGGGAGCCATCGACGTCTCGCCGTTGTTCAAGTACCTGGTCTCCGGGCCCGACGCGGTGCGCCTCATCGACCGGGTGACCACGCGCGACGCCACCAGGCTCAAGGTCGGTCAGGTGTACTACTCACCCTGGTGCGACGAGCGGGGCAAGCTGATCGATGACGGCACGATCTCCCGCCTGGACGAGACCACGTACCGGTGGACGGCGGCCGAGCCAAACTATCGGTGGTTCAACCTGAACGCCACCGGACTGGACGTGCACGTCGAAGACATCTCACGTTCGACGGCCGCGCTCGCCCTGCAAGGCCCGCGGTCACGAGAGGTGCTCGAGGCGGCCACAGGCGAGGACTGGCAGGACCTCAAGTACTTCCGCCGCCGCCCTGCTGTGATCGCCGGCATCGCCATCGACGTGACCCGGACCGGCTACACCGGCGACCTCGGCTACGAGCTGTGGGTCCCGGCCGACCGCGCCGTCGACCTGTGGGACGAGCTGTTCCCGGTGGGCGGGGCATTCGGTCTGCGCGCGGTCGGGATGCAGGCGCTCGACGTGCTCCGGGTCGAGGCGGGGCTGATCCTTCTGGAGTCGGAGTTCACCAGCGTGCGCGGCGCGTTCAGTGCCGAGCAGGAGTATTCACCGTTCGAGTTGGGCCTCGGACGCCTGGTCGATCTCTCTAAGCCTCGCTTCGTCGGAAGGCGGGCCCTGCTGGAGGAACAAGTCGCTGGCGGCCCCGCCCGACGATTGGTGGGACTCGAGCTGGATTGGGCTGGGATCGAGCACGCCTACGAACAACACGGCATCCCACCCGTGCTCTTCGCGGGAACCTTTGGACCGGTTCCGACCTACCGAAGTGGGCGTCAGGTCGGGAAGGCGACGAGCATGACGTGGTCCCCGATCCTCAAACGTGTCATCTCCCTGGCAGTCGTTGATGCCGAGGTCTCCGCTCTTGGAGACACGATGGACGTCGAATGGACGGTCGAAGGCTCCCGCGAGCGCGTGAAGGCGACCGTCGTGGAGCTGCCGTTCCTCGACCTCCCCCGCAAGCGCGCGTAACTAGGGCACAAGCTTGTAAACACCGCCGCTCAGCGACAGCGCGTAAAGCTCGCCCTCCTGGTCCTCACCGAACGACGAGAGTCCCGCGACGTCGGTCCCCGAGATCACATAGACGAGCGGCTCTCCGGGAAGCAATCGCAAGGCCGTGATCGCACCCAGGCAGAAGTCGCTGAACACGTACCAACCAACGAGGTCGGGGATCTCCTTCCCTCGATAGACGTAACCGCCGGTGATCGCGCACCGGTCAAACGCGTGGTTGTACTCGTACACGGGCGGCACGGCGTGGGGAGGTGGAGTGCGCCATTCGAGAGTGCCCTCAAGCGCGTTCCATCCGTAGTTGTCACCGCCGCCCGAATCCGCCCGCTGGAGGTCGACCTCCTCGCTCGCCCCGGCCCCGACGTCACCGATCCACAGGTCGTTCGTGACCAGATCGAACGAACACCGCCACGGGTTCCGGAGCCCGTAGGCCCAGATCTCGGGCCTCGCCCCGGAGCGATGGACGAACGGATTGTCGAGTGGGATCGCGTAGGGAGCGACCCGCGATGGCAGAGAGCCGTCCTGCATTCGAGGTTGGATCCGGAGCATCTTCCCCAGCAGCACCCGAAGGTTCTGGCCATTGCGGTGCGGATCGCCCTGCGGGTCGCCGCTCCGGTAGTCCGACCCGCCATCTCCCATGCCGATGTAGAGGTCTCCATCGGGGCCGAACACCAGGTCGCCGCCGTTGTGATTGGGAAATGGCTGCCGGATGAACAGGACCACCCGCCTGGTCGAGAGGTCAGGCCGGCCGTTCGCCCACGCGTATTCCACGATGTTCGTGTTGCCTTGGCGGTCGGTGTAGTTGACGTAGACGAACCGGCCGGACGGCGAGAATGCCAGTCCGAGCAGGCCCTGTTCGTCCCCCGTGGAGACCTGTTTCG
>JBKPBM010000119.1:0-5106 GCA_046744325.1 Actinomycetota bacterium
GCGAAGATGGGGGTGGCGTTTCCGATCGAGACGAGCGAGCGGACGGCCGGGAGCGACCCCGGTGCGGTCACCAACCCGCGGAGCCCGTACTGCTCCACGAAGGCTGCGTATCCCAGGGCGACGCCAATGGCGGAGAGGAGCCAGGCGATGGGGTTGCGGGGCAGGCGGCTGCCGATCAGGCCGCCCACGGTCGTGTACACGAGTGCCACCAGGATGATCAGGATGGTCACCGCGTAGGACCCGCCGTTCAGGATCGAGTGATTGAGCCCCATCAGGACGGTGGTGCCGGCCGCCAGGGCGAGCGAGGCGGACCACAGCGTCCATGCGATCGCCCGAGGGGTTCGCGACCCCGCCGCGTCCGCGGGGGCGATGGTCGAGCCTGTCACCATGCGGTCATTGTGCGCGGCGCAGGCCGGCGTGGGAACCGTGCAGACACGAAAGACCAGTGGGGGCTCGCATCACCCCTGCCGGAGAGGGATCTGCCGGGCCGAACCGGCTACTCGCCCGGCGCCTCCCGCGGCGCAGGTCGGCTCCGTTCGCGGAGCCGGCGGACCACCCACCAGACGATGGCCGCAACCAGCAGCGCGCCAATCACGATGGTGGCCGGCCGGAAATAGCGGTTCACCGTGTCCCAGCTCGCTCCCAGCGCGTACCCCGCCCCCGCCAGCGCGAAGGTCCACGGCAGGCATCCCGCAACCGTGTACACGGTGAACTGGGGCAGGCGCATCTCGGCCACGCCGGCCGGCAGCGAGATGAACGTGCGGACCACCGGCAGCAGCCGGGAAAAGAACACCGCCGCCTCGCCGTGGTCGGCGAACCACGCCTCTGCGCGATCGATCTCGTGGGGCCGAAGCAGGACGTACCGTCCCCATCGCTCCGTCAGCGGCCGGCCGCCGACCCGCCCGATGGCGTAGGCGATCCACGAGCCCACCAGGTTCCCCGCTGTCCCCAACAGGCCGACCACTAGGAAGTTCAGGTGGTGGCCCGTCCCGGCCAGCGACGCCACGAACGTCGTGTTGGCCAGGGCCCCGCCGAAGAGCATGGTGACCTCGCTGGGGATGGGGATCAGGGCCGATTCCAGGACCATCAGCACGAACACGGCCTCGTAGCCGTGTCGAAGGACAAAGCTGGTGATGAAGTGCTCCACGCCACCCCTCGGTGCAGGAAGAGGGCCCGAGCGTACCAACCTCCACCCTTGCCGTCCCCGGGAACAATCCCGGTGGTGTGTAGTGTTCACGCTGATCGGACGGCCGGTGAGGGGCCCGAGCGGCCCCACTCGCGGACGGTCGCACCGTCTGCTGTGGAGCCTCTCCTTGCCGATCCGTCCCAGATCATGCCGTACAGTGGTCGCTTGACCGCCCGGCTCCCCCGACCGAAGACTTCAGACGCATGCCGAAGCAACTGGTGATCGTGGAATCGCCCACCAAGGCGAAGACCCTGGAGCGATACCTGGGGTCAGACTTCACCGTGTCCGCGAGCCGCGGGCACGTGCGGGACCTGCCCGAGGATCGTATGGGCGTGGCCCTGGACGACGACTTCCGCCCGGAGTACACGGTCCTGGACGAGAAGAAGGACACGGTCGGGCACCTCCGGAAGGCATTCGCGCGAGCGGAAGGGCTGTGGCTGGCCACGGACTTCGACCGCGAGGGCGAGGCCATCGCCTGGCACGTGGCGGAATCCATCGGGGCCGATCCGCGCAGCGCGAACCGGGTGACCTTCACCGAGATCACCCGCGACGCCGTCCAGCGCGCCTTCCGGGAACCGCGCCGGATCGACTTCGACCTGGTCAATGCCCAGCAGGCGCGCCGGATCCTCGACCGGATCGTCGGCTACGAGCTCTCGCCGCTGCTCCAGAAGGGGCTGAAGCGATGGTCGCTCTCGGCAGGCCGGGTCCAGTCGGTGGCCCTCCGGTTGATCGTCGACCGTGAGCGGGAGATCCAAGCGTTCGTCCCCAAGGAGTACTGGAGCGTCGACGCGCGGCTCACGCCCACGGGGAAGGACTCGCCGTTCCTGGCTCGCCTGGTCCAGATCGGCGAGGAGAAGCTGGCCGCGTCGCCGGACAAGAGGGGGCTGGTGCTGTCCACCCAGCAGGAGGCGCTGGCGCACGTCGACCGCCTGGGCCACGCGGCCTACCGGGTCCTGGAGGTTCGCCAGCGCGAGGTCAAGCGCACGCCCGCCCCTCCGTTCACCACCTCGACCCTTCAGCAGGAGGCCGCCCGGAAGCTCGGGTATTCGGCGAAGCGGACGATGCAGATCGCCCAGCGGCTGTACGAGGGGATCAACATCCCGGGCGAGGGCCAGGTCGGGCTGATCACGTACATGCGTACGGACTCGGTGAACGTCGCCGAGCAGGCCCTGACGGAGCTGGCCGACGTGGTCCGTGACCTGTTCGGCAAGGAGTACGCCCTGGCCGAGCCCCGCCGCTACCGCAAGAAGCAACGGGGCGCTCAGGAGGCCCACGAGGCGATCCGGCCGACCACCGCCCGGCGTCACCCCGACCAGCTCCAGGACGTACTCGATCCTTCGCAGGCGCGTCTGTATCGCCTGATCTGGCAGCGGACCGTTGCCTCCCAGATGGCCGAGGCGCGGTTCGACCAGGTGGCCGCCGACATCCAGGCCAGGCCGGCCGACGCCGACGCCGTGACCTACCTCCTGCGAGCGACGGGTCAGACCCTCAAGTTCGACGGGTTCCGGCGGGTGTACTTCGAGGGGCGGGACGACGCCGCCGACGAGGACGCCGAGGCAGCGCTCCCGACCCTCACCGCCGACCAGGTCCTCACGCTCCTCGAGCTCCTCCCCGAGCAGCACTTCACCCAGCCCCCGCCGCGCTACACCGAGGCCAGCCTGGTGAAGACGCTGGAGGAGAACGGGATCGGCCGCCCGTCCACCTACGCGCAGACCATCGCCACGCTGCTCGACCGCGGATACGTGCGGCTGGACGACCGTCGGTTCTTCCCCGAGGACATCGGGATGGTGGTCACCGACATCCTGGTCGACCTGTTCCCGGAGATCGTCGACGTCGGGTTCACCGCCAGGATCGAGGAGGAGCTCGACGACATCGCCGAGGGACAAGCGAACTGGGTGCAGGTGCTGCGCCAGTTCTACGAGCCCTTCCACCACGAGGTCGAGGTGGTGGAGGAGGGAAAGAAGATCCAGCCACCGGTCGTCTACCTGAACGAGCGCTGCCCGCTCTGTCCCGAGGAGGGGCGGGAGCCCGGACGGCTGGTGGAGAAGCTGGGCCGCTACGGGAAGTTCATCGGGTGCGAGAACTACCCCGAGTGCCGGTACACCAGACCGATCGAGGGCGAGGCCGCGGCGCCCGAGCCGGTGCCCACCGGCGAGACCTGCCCCCAGTGTGGCCGGCCGCTGGTCGAGCGGACGGGGCGGTTCGGGAAGTTCATCGGATGCTCGGGGTACCCGGACTGCAAGTACATCAAGAAGGAACAGCCCAAGTCGCTGGGCATCACGTGCCCACAGTGCGGGCAGGGCGAGCTGGTCGAGCGCAAGGGGCGGTTCGGTCCCTTCTACTCGTGCAGCCGCTACCCGGAGTGCACGTTTTCGGTGAACCAGAGGCCGTTCCCGGAGCCGTGCCCCGTGTGTGGCGGTCTGGTGGTCGCCGCCCGGGGCGGCGCCCGGCGCTGCCTGGCTTGCGGCCGAGCCTGGAGCGAGGCGGGCGAGGAGCTCTCCGAGGACGAGGCGAAGGCTCTCGTCCCGAAGCCCCGCGCCGGACGGTCCCGGTCGAGCTCGTCGCACGCCGGTCCGACCGGGGCACGAAGCCGGGCCCGCTCCAAGAAGAGCGCCTGAGGCCGGCGCGATGGCCACGCCTGCGGAGGAGATCGCGGCCCTCCGAGGCACCAAGCCGGCTACGTTCAAGGATCTGCTGACCCACCCGTCGTTCTCTCGTCTGTGGCGGGCGATGCTGGTGTCCGCGCTGGGGGACTGGGTCGGGTTCGTGGCGGTGGCGGCCCTCGTGGCACGTCTCGGCGGACAGCGTCTGGGCGGCCTGGCCGTGGCCGGGGTGATGCTGGCCCGGCTGCTGCCCTCGGTCCTGTTCGGCCCGGTCGCCGGCGTCCTGGCCGACCGGTTCGACCGGCGGACGCTGATGGTCCGGGCCGACATCGCTAGGGGCCTTATGTACGCCTCGATGCCGTTCCTGCCCGGCCTGGCCTACATCTTCCTGATGTCGTTCTTCATCGAGAGCCTGTCGCTGCTGTGGTCCCCGGCCAAGGACGCCAGCATCCCCAACCTGGTGCCTAAGGCGCAGCTGTCGAACGCGAACTCGGTCGGCCTGATCACAACCTACGGGACGCTCCCGCTGGGCGCGTCGATCTACACGGGGCTGGCGGGGGTGGCCATCGGGCTCGGCCACGGGATCCACTACTTCAGCCACCATCCCGAGTTCCTGGCCCTGTGGCTGGACGCGCTGACGTTCTTCTTCTCCGCCTACATGATCCTGGGGCTCGACCTCAAGCAGGGAGCCGCGGCCAGGGCCCGGGCCCAACGGATGCCCAAGCTGAACCTCCGCTCGGTGTTCGACGATCTCCGCGAGGGCTACCGGTTCCTCCGGGAGCACCCGCTGGTTCGGGCCATGACCCTTGGCATCGTGGTGGCCTTCGCCGGGGTGGGTGGGGTGATCGCCCTCGGGCCGGTCTTCGCCCAGTACTCGGTCAACGCCGGGCCGACCGGTTTCGGCATCCTGATCACGGTGTTCGGCGTGGGGATGGGCCTGGGGATGGCGGCCATGAACTGGTTGATCCGGTTCATCTCGAAGGACAAGCTCTTCTACATCGCGATGCTCGGGGCGGCGGGGTGCCTCATCGGGCTGGCGGCCATGCCGTCGATCGGCCTGGCGGCCCTGTTCACCGTCCCCATGGGCATGGGCGTGGGGCTGACCTGGGTGACCGGGTACACCATGCTGCAGGAGAACGTGGGAGACGAGTTCCGGGGGCGCACCTTCGCCACGCTGACCATCTGGTCGCGGATGACGCTGTTCGTGGCCCTGGTGGCGTTCCCCTCCATCGCCACCGCGATCGGCGCGACGCACCTGGTCACCATCGGGGGCCGGGTCTACGACTTCTCGGGAACGCGCATCGCGCTGTGGGTGGG
>JBKPBM010000268.1:0-6391 GCA_046744325.1 Actinomycetota bacterium
CCGGAACTGGTACAGGGCATCATCGGTGGTCAAGGCGGCGCCTCCTTTCCGCTCGACTGGCAGGTCAAGCGAGAGGATGCGTCGCCTTCTCCTACAGGCGTGGGAGGTCGACCGATGTCGCTACAACTCGGGGATAGGACAGGCTAGACCAGGACGGACAGGGCGTTCGGTTCCACCGACAGGGCCAGCTCCTCACGCTCTCCCAGGTACTCCCCGTCGGCCTGCGCGGGCATCGGCACGTCGCTTCGCAGGACAAGCTCGCGGCGATCCCGCACGTGGGTCACGTGGTCGTCGTCGAGGGGTCCGCGCCTGCGGAAGCTCCGCATCAGGACGCGCAGGACCACCGGAGTGCGCATGCTGTCCAGGGCGAAGCAGTCGAGCCCTGCCTCGAGGCCGGCGTCGGGGCACAGACGGAGCGGCAGGCGTCCCAGATAGGTGAACGGGCTCAGGTTCTGGACCACCGCCATGAACTGTCCGTCGATCCGCCCGCCATCCCAGGCCACGCCCACGTGCGGATCGCGGCGGTCGTAGCCCGAGACGAACAGGCGCAGGCCCGTCCACACGAAGAGCCCGTCGCCCATCCGGCGTTTGGCCCGTTGGCGGCGCTCGACCTCCCGGACGATGGCGCCATCGAACCCGAGGCCGCAGTTGCACACGAACCGGCGGGCGGGCCGGCGGCCGTCGCCGGCGATCAGGCCCAGGGGGATCCGCCGGCCCGCCCGCCCCCCACGCCGGACGATGAGCCGGGCCGCGTCGGCCGCCCGTGTCGGGAGCCCGAGCGAGCGGGCCAGGACGTTCGTCCCTCCCGCCGGGATCAGGGCCAGCGGGACGTCGGTCCCGGCGAGGGAGTTCGCCGCCTCGTTCACCGTCCCGTCGCCGCCCAGGACCGCGATGACGTCGGCCCGGCCCGCCACCGCGTCGGCCGCCAGCTGGGTGGCGTGGCCCGGGCGTTCGGTCTCCACGCGCTCGACCGCGAAGGCCGATGAGAGCGTCCAGGCCACCTCTTGCTCCTCGGCCCGGGTGACCCCCTTGGCCTGGGGATTCGCGATGAACAGAAGCCTCCGGGACCGGCTCAGGGCTCGTCCTTGCCCTCGAGCCCCTCTCGGAGCTGGGCCAGGGTCTTGGCCAGCAACCGCGAGACATGCATCTGGGAGATGCCGAGCTCCTCGGCGATCTCGCTCTGGGTCATCCCCTTGAAGAAGCGCAGGTGCAGCATCCGCCGTTCCCGGGCCGGGATCTGCCGCAGGAGCGGGCCCACGGAGAGCCGGTCCTCCAACGCCTCCAGGGCCTCGTCCACCTCCCCGATCTGCTCGTGGTAGGAGAGCCCCTCCTCTCCCGTGGCCACGTCGAGGGAGACGAGGCTGTAGGCGTGGGATGAGTCGAGGGCCTCGAGCACCTCATCCTCGGTGGCCCCGGCCGCCCGGGCGATCTCCGCGATCGTCGGCGAGTGCTGGAGCTCCTGCGAGAGCGTGGCGATGACCGAGCTCAGGCGGAGGTTCAGCTCCTGGAGCCGGCGGGGAACCCTGACCGCCCACCCCTTGTCCCGGAAATGCCGCTTCAGCTCCCCGACGATGGTGGGCGTCGCGTACGTGGAGAACTCCACCTCGCGGTCGGGATCGAAGCGATCGACGGCCTTGACCAGGCCGATGGTGGCCACCTGGGTCAGGTCGTCCAGTGGTTCACCGCGCCCGGCGAAACGGCGGGCCAGGTATTCGACCAGGCCGAGATGCGACTCGATCAGGGTGGTACGCAGGCCCGGGTCGCCGGTCTCCCGGAGCTCCCGGAGCATCCGCTTGACCTCTGCCTTGGGGAGCTGAGGGTGGCGCTCGTGGGATGTCAGGGCCGGATCACCCCTTCGCCACCCTGAAGCGGGCCCGCACCGAGCGGTCCGGGCTCGACACCTCCAGGTCCGAGGTGGTCGAGGTGAGGATCGCCTTCGACCAGGGACTGAGGAACTCGGCCCCCGGCCTGAGCTCCGCATCTCCGTTCGCCTGGACCTCGATTCCCTCAGGCGTCACCTCGAAGGCCACCTCGAGCCGGGTCAGCGAGGGCAGGGACGCGGCCAGGATCCGGCCGCACACCTCGTCGATGGCGATGTGCCGGTCGGTGATCCGGTCGTAGGTGAAGTCCTGGAGCGCGGCGAGCGCGCTCGCGGCCGCCCTGATCAGCCCGATGTGCGGCGTCGACGCCGGGATTCGGATGATCACGCGGTCCAACACAGGCGGGATTGTACCCACGGGGCTCGGTGGGCCGACCCCTAGAGTGGGTCGGTGATGAGGCGGCGGCGAGGGGTGAGGGCCGGGTCGGATCGGAGACGGGGGCTCGAAGGGGCGGCCCTCGATGGGTTCGAGCTGACGGTCCGCCACCTCGAACGGGCGAAGGAGGCGCTGGCCGCCGCGGCTCCCCGCGGGCGTTCGGCGGGGGTTCCTCTGGCCGAGGCGGTGGCGGCGTTCGAGTCGGCGCTGGCCGACGCCGACGCGTCGATGGTCGCCTGGCAGGACCAGGGTCCCGAGGTGGGGGAGCGGTGCCGGCGTGCGATCGGCGAGTCCCGGCGGCTGGCGGAACGGCTCCGGCTGGAGGAGCCGCCCGACGGGTACGAGCGGCTCTACGTCGTCCTGGGGGACATCATGGACCCGCTGGATGCCTTCGCCGAGGCGCTCGGCCGGCTGCGGCGCGGCCGGCGTTGATCGGCGGGTTCCTCCGCCGGTTCGACCAGCTCGCGCGGGCCGATGCCTTCGATCAGGGTCTGCACGATCCTGGTCCCGAACTCGTGGTCGGCGCCCATCGAGGCCGCCGGCCCGAACACCTCGATCATGCAGGCCTGACCCCAGCACGTGCCGAGCAGCAGCCGAGCCGCGTGATCGGCGGACACAGCCCTGGACACCCGCCCGATCTTCTGCTCGCGGCGGATGTAGTCGGCGACGACGCGATAGGAGTGCATGGGTCCACGCTGCTGCTCCTCGAAGTACCGCCGATGCTCCGCAAGGAGCGCGTGCTCCGCCATGGCCCCGGCCACCACCGGAACGATGGCCCGGTAGAACTCGAGGGCGGCCACGGCCACCTCCCGGAGGTTCGCCTGGACGGTGGCGGTCCCGGCCCGGTCCGGGAGGGCGTGGAGCACCTCGACGAAGCGGGGGAAGCGGCGCTTGACCACCTCAACCAGCAACGCGTGCTTGTCGGGGAAGTGCCGGTAGAGGCTTCCCTCGGCGCACCCGGCCTCCAGGGCGATGGCCCTGGTGGTGGCGCCGGACAGCCCGCGCTGCTGGATGACCCGCTCGGCCGCCAGGACGATCTGATCTCGCGTCTCCCCCGCCGTCCGTGGCGCGGGCGACGTCTCGGGGGCGAGCCCTGCGGTCCTAGCTCCCATCGAGGTCGGCCGACTCGCGCTGGCGGACCAGCTCGACGTGGCTCCGGACGAAGATCGCCGAGACCGTCCCCGCCAGCACCATGAAGGCCACGGCCACCCAGATGGCGACGTGCATGGCGTGCACGAAGGGGTTGGGGATCGACTGATAGATGGCCCGGATCAGGCCGGGAGGCGTCGATGGGGGAAAGTGCGAGGCGAACTCGCGCAGCGAGCCGCCGCCCCCCGTCGCCGCCGCGGCCCCGAACTTCGCCACCACCTGGGTGGCCTGGGCCCGGGGCACCCCGGCGGAGACCAGCCGGTCGAAGAACCCGGACTTGAACGAGCTGGTCACCAGCGCCCCCAGCAGGGCGATCCCGAACACGCCCCCGATCTCCCTGCTGGTGTTGGTGGCGGCGGAGGCCACCCCGGCGTGCCGCGTCTCCACGGAGGCCATCACCGCGGAGGTCATGGGCGACATCGTGCTGGCCATCCCGGCCGCCAGGACCAGGAACGACGGCAGCAGGACCGTCAGGTAGGGCGAGTCGATCTGAGTGCGGAGCATTAGCCCCAGCCCGGCCGCCGCGATCAGGGGCCCGAACGTCATGAACCACCGCGACCCGTACCGATCGGAGAGCCGGCCCGAGATGGGAGCCACCACCAGGATCACCGCCGAGAACGCGAACAGACGGATGCCGGCTCCCACCGGCGAGTACCCCTGGATGTTCTGCAGGTACAGGGCCAGGAAGAACACCGAGCCGAACATGGCGAAGAACACCGCCGCGGCCACCACGTTCGCCGCCGCGAACGTGGGGATGCGGAAGAACGACAGCGGAAGCATGGGGGAGGACCTGGTGGATTCGACCAGGAAGAAGATGCCCAGGAAGATCCCCGACAGGACGAAGCTGCCCAGGATGAGCCCGTCCGTCCAGCCTCGGGCGTTCGCCTCGATCAGCGCATAGACCAGGAAGAAGAGCCCCGCGGTGCCGGTGGCCAGGCCGGCCGGGTCCAGCCGGCGAGCCTTCGACACGTCCCTGGTCTCGGGCACGATGAGGAAGGTCATGATCAGGCCGAGCACGCCGATGGGGACGTTGCCGAAGAAGATGCTCTGCCAGGAGATGTGTTCGACCCGGTAGCCCCCGACCACCGGCCCGATGGCCACCGCCAGCCCGGACATCGCGGCCCAGATCCCGATCGCCGCGCCGCGCTCGCGGCCGCTGAACGTCGCGGTGATGATGGACAGCGATCCCGGCAGCAGCATCGCCGCACCCAGGCCCTGCACGGCCCGGAACGCCACCAGCTCGCCCGTGGTCCCTGAGAGCCCCGCCAGCAGCGACCCGAGCGTGAACAGTCCCAGGCCTCCCATGAAGAACCGCTTCCGCCCGTACAGGTCGCCCAGGGCTCCGCCGGTCAGCATGAACGACGCGAACGTCAGGGTGTAGGCGTCGACGATCCACTGCAGGCCGGAGACGCCGGTGCCCAGCTTGCGCTGGATGGTGGGCAGGGCCACGTTGACCACCAGGTTGTCCAGGACCGGCATGAACAGCCCGAACACCATGGCCACCAGGACCCACCACTTGCGGCGGTCCGCCTGACCGGCTCGGGCCGTGGGGGAAACGGATTGCATCGTCTGAGCCACGACTTCGTTCACCTCCTGCGAACTGGGGCGCCAGCTCGGGTTGAAGCCCTTGTGAGTGAGTGCTCACTCATTCTGCCACACACGCGATAACCATCGCCAACCCGGCGCCCCGCGCGATCATTCCCCCTGGTCGTTGACCTGTCGCCGGCGCGACGGGTCGTGTAGGCTCGCCCCTCGCCGCGAGCGGGCGCATCGGGCGCTGCGGCCGGCTCTCGTCGCAGGAGGTTCCCTCGATGGGTCACGCCATCACCATGGTCACCGGCATCCCCGGGCCGCGCTCGCAGGCCATCCTCGATCGGAAGGCGAGGGTCGTCTGCGACCCGCTGGACATCCACGTCCCCGCGGTCATCGACCACGGTGCCGGCGCGCGCGTCACCGACGTCGACGGCAACACCTTCCTCGACTTCTCCGGTGGCCTGGGCTGCCTCCTGGTCGGGCATTCCCACCCGAAGGTGGTCGAAGCCGTGCAGCGCCAGGCGGCGAGGACCTCGCACACCGACTTCAGCGTGATCCCCTATGAGTCCTACGTCGAGCTGGCCGAGCGGCTGGTGAGCCTGACGGGCATCGCCGACGGAAAGGTGGCCCTGTTCAACGCCGGGGCCGAAGCCATCGAGAACGCCGCGAAGTTCGCCAAGGCCGCCACCGGCCGGCCCGGCCTGATCTGCTTCGAGGGCGCCTTCCACGGCCGGACCCTGCTGACGATGTCCCTGACCAGCCGGTACAAGCCGTACAAGCAGGGGTTCGGGCCGTTCGCCCCCGAGGTGTACCGGATGCCGTATCCGTACCCGTACCGGAGCGCCCATCCCGAGGAGGCCGGGCAGATCGCGCTCGATTCCATCGACCGCGCGTTGCAGACGATGGTGGACCCCACCTCGATCGCGGCGGCCATCGTCGAGCCCATTCAGGGCGAGGGCGGGTTCGTCGTGCCGACGGCCGACTTCCTCAAGGGGCTGACCCGGATCTGCCGCCGGCACGGCATCCTGGTCGTCGCCGACGAGGTCCAGTCCGGGTGCGGCCGGACGGGCCGGTTCCTCGCCTCCGAGCACTTCGAGTTCCAGCCCGACATCGTCGTGCTGGCCAAGGCGCTGGCCGCGGGCTACCCGCTCTCGGCCGTGGTGGCCCGGGCCGAGATCATGGACGCGCCGGGGCCATCGGCGATCGGCGGGACCTACGTCGGGAATCCCGTGGCGTGCGCCGCGGCCAACGCCGTCCTCCAGGTCATCGAGGAGGAAGGCCTCATCGCCCGGGCCGAGCAGGTCGGCAAGACGATCCGCTCCCGGTGGGAGGACGTGGCCGCCCGGGTCGGCCAGGTGGGAGAGGTCCGGGGCGTGGGGGCGATGATCGGCGTGGAGTTCGTGAAGGATGGCGAGACCAAGGCTGTCTCTTATACACATCTCCGAGCCCACGAG
>JBKPBM010000308.1:0-2756 GCA_046744325.1 Actinomycetota bacterium
GGCCTTCAGTGCACGCTCGAGCAGGTGCGGCGTCCCCCCATCGGGCGCGACCGCACCGGCACCGATCGTGAGGTAGGCGGCGCGGCTCGGATCGCCCTCCCCCACCTTCGTGGTCATCAGGCCAGCTCCTCCAGAGCGCGCGAGGGCCTGGAACTCGGGCACCGTCATCAGCTCCTCGAACGACACCCGGTCCACCACGAACAGCACCGCCACCCCAGGCCGCGGAGGCCGCGACGCCGGGGCGGCGCCAGCTGCGTCGGGCGAACCCAGCGACGATCTGAGCAGCAGTCCGGATACGAGAAGCAGGAAAAAGAGGGCCGGAACCGTCCGGCTCAGGCGTTCGCGGGCCACAGGGACGGCTCGCGATGGACCTCGGCCCCCAGTGCGGCCAGCCTGCCCTCCAGGTCCTCGTAGCCCCGGTCGACGTGGTAGACGTTCGAGATCTCGGTGGTGCCGTCCGCGGCCAGCGCGGCGATCACCATCGCGGCCCCGGCGCGGATGTCCAGCGCCCGTACCGGCGCCGACGACAGGCGCTCGACGCCGCGCACCACGGCGTGGTGGCCCTCGGTCCGGATGTCCGCGCCCATCCGGTTCAGCTCGTCGACGAACATGAACCGGCTCTCGAACACGTTCTCGGTGAGGATGCTGGTCCCCCGGCCGATCGCCACCAGGGCCATCAGCTGCGGCTGGAGGTCCGTGGGGAACCCGGGGTACGGAAGGGTCACGCAGTCCACCGAGCTGGGGCGATCGGCCAGGCTCACCCGGATGCCGCCGCTCTCGACGGCCACCGTGGCGCCGGCGTCGCTCAGCTTGTCCAGGACGAGGTCCAGGTGGTCGGCCCGGGCCCCCTCCAGCAGGACCTCTCCCCCGGTGATGCACGCGGCCAGGGCGAACGTCCCGGCCTCGATCCGGTCGGGAACCACCCGGTGCCGTACCGGCCGAAACCCCTCGACGCCGTGAACCTCGATGGTGGTCGTGCCGGCCCCCTCGACACTGGCCCCCATCTCCACCAGCATGGCGGCCAGGTCCTGGATCTCGGGCTCGCGCGCCGCGTTCTCGATGACCGTCGTGCCCGTCGCGCCGACCGCGGCCATCAGGATGTTCTCGGTGGCTCCCACGCTGGGGAAGTCCAGGGAGATCATCGCGCCGTGCAACGAGGGCGCCGCGGCCTCCAGGTATCCGTGGTCGTACGAGAACCGGACCCCCATGCGCTCGAACCCCTTCAGGTGCAGGTCGATCTTGCGAGAGCCGATGTTGCATCCGCCCGGCATCGCCACCCGGGCCCGGCCGTGGCGGGCGAGCAATGGCCCGAGCACCACGATCGACGCGCGCATCCGACGGACCAGCTCGTACGGCGTCTCCAACCCTTCCGCACGGGACGCGTCCACCGTGAGGGTCTCGCCGTCCCACACCGTTCGGGCGCCCAGATGGTCCAGGACATCGGCCATCGTGGTGCAATCGACGATCTGCGGGACATTCTCGATGACGGTCTGGCCCTCGGCCAGCAGGGCGGCGGCCATCAGCTTGAGAGCGGAGTTCTTCGCCCCCCGGATCCGAACGGATCCAGACAGCCGTCGCCCGCCCGTGACGATGAGCCGGTCCACGGGACGATTCTAGGAGGCCACGGACTCCTGGTCGTGCATGACGGAGGCGCCGACCACCCGGTCCCGCCCCGCCTCCTTCGCCAGGTACAGGGCCCGGTCCGCCTCCCGGATCAGCTCCGATCCGCCCCCGGCGTCGGTGGGGAACACCGCCACGCCCATCGACGCGGTGACCATCCCCAACGCCTGGCCCCGAAGGTTGACCCGGAGCTCCCGGACCTCCTCCCGGAGCTGCTCGGCCCGCTGGAGCACGATCTCGGGCGGCGCCTCCGGCATGATCAGCGTGAACTCCTCGCCGCCGTAGCGGCAGGCGATGTCCTCCGAGCGCACCCGCGTCCGGAGCAGCTCGCCGAACGCCTGGAGCAGCGCGTCGCCGGCCTGATGGCCGAACGTGTTGTTGAAGTGGTTGAAGTGGTCGAGGTCGATCATGATCACGCCCACAGGGTGGCCACGGCGCTCGGCGCGGCGCAGCTCCCGCTCCAGGGACTCCTCCATGTACCGGCGATTGAACAGCCCGGTCAGCGGGTCGCGGATCGACTGCGTGCGCAGGGTCTCGCGAAGCTTGAGGTTGGCCAGCGCCAGGGACAGGTGCTCCGACACCGCCACGGCCAGCTGCCTGGCCGAGTCTGCCGGGCGCGCGGCCCCGGCGGTCCGCCGCGCGCTCTCCGGCCCCGATTGCAGATGGAGCACCCCCAGTGCCTCGCCCTGGGCCATCATCGGCACGCACAGGACGGTTCCACCCACCGGCTCGGACAGGTGCCGGCACAGCAGCCGCGACGAGGGATCGTCGACCTGATGCACCCGTCCGGATCGCAACGCCCAGCACTCCTCTGGCCCGAACACCTGCTCCCCCAGCGCGGGGCTTCCCCAGGTCGCTACCGGCTCCACCAGGTTGCGGGATGGGCTGATGGCGAACACCGCGCCCGACCTCCCGGGGAAGAGCTCGCCAGCCCAGTGCCCGATCACCGCGTAGGCATCGTCGGCGTTGGGGCAGCTCTGCAGGAAGTCGCCCATCTCGTTGATCAGGCTCATCTCCCTGTTCCGCTGCTCCAGCTCCCCGATCCACCCGGAGAGCTGCTGGTTCGCCTGGCGGGCCTCCCACTCGGCCTGCTTCCTCCGGGTGGTGTCCACCAGCACGCCCTCGTAGTGCAGGAT
>JBKPBM010000139.1:0-4778 GCA_046744325.1 Actinomycetota bacterium
TTCGGAGGGTGTGACGCGTGCTTCGCAGAATGCTGAACCTTGGGATCCTGGCGCATGTCGACGCCGGTAAGACCACACTGACGGAACGGCTGCTCTATGCAGCCGGCATCATCGACGAGATCGGCAGCGTCGATCGCGGCACCACGCAGACCGATTCGCTGGCGCTTGAACGGCAGCGCGGCATCACGATCAAGTCTGCGGTCGTGTCGTTCGCCATCGACGACACGACGGTCAACCTGATCGACACTCCAGGCCACCCGGACTTCATCGCCGAGGTGGAGCGGGTGTTGAGCGTCTTGGACGGCGCGGTGCTGGTGATCTCCGCCGTCGAGGGCGTGCAGCCGCAGACCCGTGTGTTGATGCGCGCACTGCAACGGTTGCGCGTCCCCACGCTGATGTTCGTGAACAAGATCGACCGTGCGGGCGCCAGCGAGGATCGGGTGCTGCGGGCCATCGCCGAGAAGCTGACGACGGCGATCGTCCCGATGGGGGTCACCTGTCATCTGGGCACACGCGCCGCCGGGTTCACGCCGTGGCGCGCGGACGATCCCGCCTTCATGACCAGCGCGGCCTCGGTGCTCGCCGAGCGAGACGAGGCGCTGCTGGCCGCCTTCGTCGAGGACGAGGCGAGCCTTCCCTATCGCCGGCTTCGCGGGAAGCTCGCGGCGCAGTCGAAGAGCGCGCTGGTCCATCCCGCCTTCTTCGGCTCCGCCATCACCGGAGCGGGCGTGGATGCGCTGATGGGCGGCATCACGGAGCTACTGCCGGCGGCCGGTGGCGATGTCGACGACCCCGTATCGGGCCGGGTGTTCAAGATCGAACGCGGACCCGTCGGCGAGAAGGTCGCCTACGTCCGCATGTTCTCCGGGACCGTGCGAACGCGAGACCGGGTTCGGTTCGGCCCGGAAGCCGAGCGGAAGGTGACCGCCATCAGCGTCTTCGACCACGGCTCGACCGTCCGGAGGGAATCGGTATGCGCGGGGGAGATTGGGAAGCTGTGGGGCCTGGCCGAAGTCCGGATCGGCGATGCGATCGGTCGGCCCCGTTCAGACGCGGAGCATCACTTCGCCCCACCGACGTTGGAGACGGTCGCCGTTCCCCGCGACCGCGGTGACAAGGGCGCGCTCCGAGTGGCCCTCGCCCAGCTCGCGGAGCAGGACCCGCTGATCAACGTCCGGCAGGACGACTCGCGCCAGGAGATCTCCGTCTCGCTCTACGGCGAGGTGCAGAAGGAGGTCATCCAGGCGACCCTCGCCACGGACTACGGCTTGGAGATCGGCTTCCGGGAGACCACGACGATCTGCATCGAGCGGCCCGTCGGCAGGGGCGCAGCGGTCGAGATCCTCCGCGAGCCGCCCAATCCGTTCCTGGCCACGGTCGGGCTGCGCGTCGAACCGTGCGCGGTCGGCTCGGGGGTAACGTTCCGGATCGAAGCAGAGTTGGGCTCCATGCCCATCGCGTTCTTCCGGGCGGTCGAGGACACCGTGCGCGAGACGCTGCGGGAGGGTCTCCACGGCTGGGAGGTCACCGACTGCGCCGTCGCGATGACCCACTCCGGCTACATCGGGAAGCACGGTCTGGGCCACCAGTACTTCAACAAGAGCCTGTCCAGCACGGGGGAGGACTTCCGGAAGCTGACCCCCTTGGTCCTGATGAGCGCGCTGGGACGGGCCAGGACCGTCGTCTGCGAGCCGATCCACCGGTTCCGCCTGGACGCGCCCGCCGATGCACTGGGTCTCATCCTGCCCGCGCTGGGACGGCTTCACGCCACCCCCGGAAATCCGGCGATCCGGGGCTCGTCGTGCTCGATCGAGGGCGACATCGCGGCGGCCCGTGTGCACGAGCTGCGCCAGCAGCTCCCGGCGCTGACTCGAGGCGAAGGGGTGGTGGAGTGCACGTTCGGCCGCTACGAACCCGTGCGGGGCGCGATCCCCACCCGCCCACGCACGGACCACAACCCCCTCAACCGCGAGGAGTATCTGCTGCGGGTCTCGCGAGGAGGTCGGATTGGCTGAATGGAGGATGCACGCCGACGAGGTCGACACCGACGTCGACCTGGTTCGGAGGTTACTCAGGGCGCAATTCCCGAATTGGGCAGCGTTGCCCATCGAGCGGGTCGCGTCGGCCGGAACGGACAACACGCTCTACCGGCTGGGTCGCGAGATGGTGGTGCGGATGCCCCGCCGAGCCAAGAACGTCGTGCAACTGGAGAAGGAACGCCGGTGGCTGCCGAGGCTCGCGCCGTTCCTGCCGCTGGCCATCCCAGTCCCGCTCGCCATCGGAAAACCCGGCGGGGGGTTTCCCTTCGAGTGGTCCGTCTACCGCTGGCGCCAGGGCGAGACCGCGACCATGGAGCCCATCTCGGACCTCGCGCGAGCGGCGACCGTTCTGGCGAGGTTCATCGCCGCACTCCAGCGGGTGGATCCCACGGACGGGCCGCCGCCGGGCGAGCACAACTTCTTCCGTGGCGTCCCCCACGCGGCGCGAGACGGATCCACGCGCGCCGCGATCGACTCCCTGGGCGACACCATCGACGCGGGCGAGGTGACCGCGACGTGGGATGCAGCCCTGGCGGCGCCCGAATGGAAGGGGGACCCGGTCTGGATCCACGGAGACCTCGACACCCGCAACCTGCTGGTGAGGCAGGGATCGCTCGTTGCCGTCATCGACTTCGGCAGCCTCGGGGTGGGCGACCCGGCCTGCGACGTGATGGTCGCCTGGAAGGTGTTCTCGGCGGGATCCCGCGACATCTTCCGGGCCCGGCTCGCGGTCGACGAGGCGACGTGGTCTCGAGGTCGCGGCTGGGCGCTCTCCCAGGCGCTGATCGCCCTCGCCTATTACACGATGGAAACGAACCCGGTGCTCGTTCGCGAGGCGCACCGATGGATGGCCGAGGTCCTCGCCGACCAGTGATCGACCTTCCTTCATACACCCGGCATCTCCGTGTAGCCTTTCGCCGATGCCCCTGCGAAGGAAGCGGCACCATCACATCGACGTGCCAGTCGCCGACTTCGTCCTGCGCATCACCGGGCCGGAGGAGCTCTACGAGGAGGTCCGGGCCGCCGGCCTCCAGTTCTGGGAGCAGCTCCAGTCCTACGGGATCCGCAATCCCGACTTCCGGGCCAGCCGGCGCCCCATCTCCATCCCCGAGAACGCCCCGGCCGCCATCCGCGAGCTGGCGGGCACGGCCAACCGGGCCGGCGTGGGCCCCATGTTCACCCTCACCGGGGCGCTGGTCGACTACGTGGGCCTGGTGGTGGGCAAGACCCAGCACGAGTTCATGATCACCTGCGGCCGCGACCAGTACGTGGTGGCCCGCAAGCGCTCCCGGCTGACCGTCCGCAAGGGGATCGAGAAGGACGAGGCCAACCTGGCCGTGGTGGTCAAGCCGGAGCTGGGGCCCCACGGGATCTACTCCAGCCTGGCGGCCGAGCCCGAGCCGGGCCACGTGAGACGGGGCGGACTGGCCATCGTGGCGAACTCCTGCACCATGGCCGACGCTGCGGCCGCGGGCGCCCGGTCCATCCTGTCGAAGCCCGACTCGCTCAAGCGCGCCCTCGACTACCTGCGAAGGCTCCAGGGCGTGCACGGGGCCATCGTCGTGCTTGGCGAGCACATCGGGGTGGCCGGGGGCCTGGAGCTCGCCGCCTGAGGCGTCCCCGCTAGTCTCTTCTCCCTCGATGGCCAGGACCACCGCCCCGCCCGAGCAACCCGAGGAACGGCACGCGCCCGAGGAGCGCCGGCTGTCCGACGCGCGCAAGCGGGCCGAGGAGCTTCGCGAGCAGATCAACCACCATTCGTACCGCTACCACGTTCTGGACCGGCCGGAGATCTCCGACTTCGACTACGACCGGATGGTCGGTGAGCTGCAGGGGATCGAGTCGGAGTTCCCCGAGCTGATCACCCCCGACAGCCCCACCCAGCGGGTCGGGGGCGCGCCGGCCACGCTGTTCGCCCCGGTCCGGCACCGCGCCCCGATGCTGTCGCTGGACAACGCGTTCTCGTGGGAGGAGCTGGAGGCCTGGGCCAAGCGGGTGGAGCGGGCCATCGGCACGGGCGCCCGGTTCACCTGCGAGCTGAAGATCGACGGACTGGCCGTGGTGGTGAGCTACGAGAACGGCGCGCTGACCCGTGGGGCCACGCGCGGCGACGGGCTCACCGGCGAGGACGTTACCGGGAACATCCGGACCATTCGCGCTGTGCCGATGCGCCTGCACGGCTCGGGCCACTCCGAGGTCCTGGACGTCCGGGGGGAGGTCTACCTGCCGATCAAGGCATTCGAGGAATTGAACGAGACGCTCCTGGACCAGGGCCAGCGCGTGTTCGCCAACCCCCGGAACGCCGCGGCCGGCTCGCTTCGGCAGAAGGATCCGGCGGTCAGCGCGTCCCGGCCGCTCAGCATGAGGTGCCACGGCGTGCTCCATGCGAAGGGCAGGCGGTTCGCCGCGCACTCGGAGGCGATGGCCTACCTCCGAGGGGCGGGCCTCCCGGTGAGCCCCCACTCCGAGACGGTGGGGTCGCTGGCCGACGTGTTCGCCTTCTGCGAGCGCTGGCAGAAGGACCGGCACAGCATCGACTTCGAGATCGACGGGGTGGTGGTCAAGGTCGACTCGATCGACCAGCAGGAGGAGCTGGGGGCCACCTCGCACGCGCCCCGGTGGGCCATCGCCTACAAGTTCCCGCCCGAGGAGCGCACCACACTGCTCCGGGAGATCGCGGTCAACACCGGCCGGACCGGGATGGTCACCCCCTTCGCCATCCTGGAGCCGGTCTTCGTC
>JBKPBM010000246.1:0-2906 GCA_046744325.1 Actinomycetota bacterium
GTACAACGCGCTCGATCTCGACGGCGTGATGGATCTGTACGCCGACGACGCCGTGCAGCTCATGCCCGAGGGCCTCTTCGAGGGCAAGAGCGCGATCCGCGAGCGTCTCGCCCGGGACCTCGTCGCGATTCCGGACGTCCACCACGTCGTGCGGAGCTTTGTCGAGCAGGGCGACTCGTTCGCCGACGAGTGGACCTTCGCGGGAACCCACAGCGGTCCGTTCGCGCTTCCGGATGGCACCGAGTTCCCCCCCACCGGCAAGCGGGTGGAGGTCAAGGGGATGGAGCTATGCGTGGTGCGGGACGGCAAGCTCATCGTGGACAACCTGTACTACGACAACATGGCCGTCCTGACCCAGCTCGGGCTCATCCCGCAGCCCGCGACCGTGTGATCGAGGTGATGGGCCGACCCACATCGACGACGGGAGGGAGCGTGACGTCATGGCGGAGAGAGGTCCCCTGGAGCGGCTGACCGCCTCGGACCGGTTCATGCTGTGGGAGGACTACGGCTGGTCCGGCGACATCGGTGCCCTCGCCCTCCTCGACGGCACCACCCTGCTCGACTCCGACGGTCATGTCCGGGTCGAGGCGGTCCGCCACCAGCTCGAACCGAGACTGCACCTGGTCCCCCGGTTCCGGCAGCTGCTGTACCGACCCCGGCTGGGGCTGGGCTGGCCGCTGTGGGTCGACGCTCCCTCCTTCGACCTCGCCGAGCATGTGCGAGTCCATGCGCTTGCCACTCCCGGCGACCAAGCCCAGCTGCTGCAGGCATGCCAAGAGCTGGCGCGGCGACGCCTCGATCCGGCCAGGCCGCTGTGGGAGCTGTGGCTGCTGCCCGGCCTGCCGGAGGGACGGGTAGGTGCGCTCTTGCGGCTGCATCACACCATCGCGGACGCCGCTGCAGGGATGGCGTCGTTCGGGGCGCTGCTGGACCTGACCGCCGACGCGCCCGCTCCGGCCGCGCCGCCGTGGACCCCGACACCGATTCCGACGACCAGCGAGCTGCTGCTCGACAACCTACGCCGGCGCCGGCAGGAGCTCGGTCGGGGGTTGTCGGGTCTCGTCCACCCGGTGAGGACGCACCGCCGGGTGTGGAGGGCCTGGCCGGCGTGGCGGGAAGTCCTCGCCGACAAGCCCGCCCCACGGACCAGCCTCAACCACCCAGTCGGCGCCGACCGCCGGCTGGCCATCATCCGGGGCAGCCTGGACCTGGCCAAGCAGATCGCCCACGAGCAGCACGCCAAGGTCAACGACGTGGTGCTCGCCGCGGTGGCCGGCGGCCTGCGCGAACTGCTGGCGAGCCGGGGTGAGGACGTCCACGGGCTCGTGCAGCGCGCCATGGTGACCATCTCCCTGCACGACGAGCAGCCCGGACAGGCCCGGGGCAACAAGCCCGGGTGGATGATGGTGCCGCTGCCGCTGGGCGAGCCCGACCCGGTGCGCCGCCTTGAGGTGATCGCCGCCGAGACGGCCGCGCGCAAGCACAAGCCCCGCCCGGAGGCGGGCAGCGGGATCTTCCGGGTCGTTGCCGGCCAGCGCGTGTGGTACCGGATGTTTCCGCGGCAGCGGTCGGTGAACCTGGTCGTCTCCAACGCCGCAGGCCCGCCGGTGCCGCTGTATCTGGCCGGGGCGCGACTGCTGGAGCTGTTCCCCATGATGCCGACGATGGGCAACCTGACGCTGGTGTTCGCCGCGCTGTCCTACGACGGGCAGCTCAATCTCACCGCAGTCGGCGACCGGGAGCGCTGTCCGGACGTAGAGGTGTTCGCCCAGGGCGTGCGGAGCGCCCTCGATGACCTCGCGCGGTCGGTGCGCATCCCCGCGATAGGAGAGGAACCGGCACATCGAACGACCGAAGAAAGGAGATCGGCATGAACGCGATGGCTGCAGAACGGAACGGCTCTGGAACATGGGCGGCGGTTGCGCAGCGGTGGCGCCGCCTCGCATGGCTCGTCCTGCTGATCGCCGACGCTGGATTGCTCGTGTGGGGTGCGGGGGCGGCAGCGATCCCCGGACACCTGCTCGGACCAGGGGGGGCGCCGATCCTGCCCGCCGGCTACGAGGGCTACGGCGGGGGCTCGTGGCACCAGCTCGTAGCCACGTCTCCGAAGGCGGCCGGGTACATCTCGCTGGTCTTCCGCATGTACGGCATCTACATCGTCGCCTTCGGTCTGTTGGCGGTCGCGATCGCGGCCACCGCGTTCCGCCGCGGTGACCGTTGGGCATGGTGGGCACTGCTGGCGGGCAACACCCTCGCGTTCGTTTCCGCGATGACGTACGACAGGATTGTGGGGGCGATCGGGCCGTTCGAGTGGTCCGAGTATCTCGGCCTCGTTGTGATCTGGGGGAGTCTCGCTGTCACCGCCCCGTTCCTGACAGGCACGCGGGCGGTTCGATCTGGGGCCCTCCCGCCATCCGCGGGAGAGGCAGGCCCAGCTCAGAAAAGGAGGATCTATGTCGGATCTGCTCAGTCCTGACGTGCTCGTGTTCTCACAGAAAGCGAAGCTCACCGAGACGATGGACGAGTACCGGATTCTCGACGATGCGGGCACCGAGATCGGCACGATCCGCGAGGTCGAGCAATCGAACACCAAGAGACTCGTCCGGTTGTTCAGCGACGTCGACCAGTACCTCACGCACAAGCTCGGCTTCTTCGACAGCGATGGCCGGCAGGTCTTGACGCTCGAGCGCCCGGCGAAGCTCATGAAGTCCAAGATCAAGGTCTCCGACGCCGAGGGGACTGAGCGCGGCGCGATCCTGCAGGACAACGTCGTCGGCCCCAAGCACTTTGCGCTCGTCGATGGCAGGGGCGACCGGATCGGCTCGATCGATGGCGAGAACTGGATGTCGTGGGACTTCGCCATCCACGACAGCACCGGCGCGGAGGTCGGGCGGATCACGAAGGAG
>JBKPBM010000333.1:0-7909 GCA_046744325.1 Actinomycetota bacterium
GCGAGGCGCTGGCGACAGACCTGGGCCGACACCGAGGGCCATCACTGGAACCTCATCGGCGGGATGGAATCCGGACGGATGGTCCTGTCCACGGACGACGTGGATGACGGTCGGACCGTGCGCAAGCGGATGGTCTTCTTCGACATCTCTCCGGAGGCGCTGGAATGGACCTGGGAGCGATCGGTAGACGACGGAGCCACCTGGGAGCTCCTCTGGGCCATCCACTACCGGCGCCGGTAGCGTCCTAGGGCGAAGGTCCGGCTCGCCCGGGGGGGTGAGCACGCCGATCCCTCGGAGGTGATGGGTCTGCGCGCGCGGGTTCGGTCCGCTCGGCTCGGGGCAGTGGTGGGGTTGCTGCTTTCCCTTGCCATCGTCGTGACGGTTGCGGGGCCACCGGCCCAGGCCGCAACGACCTACGTGCTCACGCTCAAGGTCTCCGGGCTGGACCAGCCGGTCTACATGGCGGCGCCGCCGGGGGAGACGCACCGGTATTTCATCATCGAGAAGGGCGGCCAGATCCGGATCTGGGAGACGAGCGGAACCCTGCTCGCCACCCCCTTCCTGGACATGTCCTCGCTGGTCTCCACCGACGGCGAGCGCGGATTGCTGTCGATGGCCTTCGACCCCGACTACGGGTCGAACCGCCGGTTTTACGTGTACTACGCCGATCTCTCAGGGAACATCGTGATCGCGCGATACACAACGCTCGCCACCAACCCCAACAAGGCGGACGCCGCAAGCCGGCTGACGTTGGTGAGCATCCCGCACCCCACGTACACGAATCACTACGCGGGGATGCTCGAATTCGATCCCATCGCCGCAGAGGCCGGCCAATCGATGCTGTACTTCGGCACCGGCGACGGTGGCAGCTCGGGTGATCCCAACGACAACGCCCAGAACACGTCCTCAGGCCTGGGCAAGCTCTTCCGGATCGACGTCAACGCCGCCAACCCCACCAAGGAGATGGTTGCCTACGGCCTTCGCAACCCATGGAGGTTCTCCTTCGACATGCTGAACGGCGACCTCAGGATCGGCGACGTGGGGCAGGACAGCTGGGAGGAGCTCGACTTCATCAAGCACGGCACGACGCCGGGGGTGAACTTCGGCTGGCGAAAGTACGAGGGCCTGGCCCTCTATCACGACGAGGTCATCGACACATCCCGCCTGACCTTCCCGTTCCAGGTCTACTCGCACGACGGGGGCAACTGCGCGGTCGTCGGCGGGTACATGTACCGGGGCTCCATCTCGAGCCTGTATGGGTACTACCTCTATGCCGACCTGTGCAGCGGGAACATCTGGCGCCGGCAGCCGGGGCATGCCCCGATCAGGATGTCGATCTCGGGCCAGGTGTCGGACATCGTCAGCTTCGCCCAGGGCAGCCTGGGAGGGATCTACGTCATCTCGATCGACGGCTCGATCTGGCGCCTGACCACTGGGTGATTCGAAGACCTACTGGCCCTCGTGGAGAAGCTCGCTCTTCACCCGATCGATGTCCTGCTGGTACTTGAGCAACAGCGACAGCGTGTCGCGGGTGACGTCACCGTCCACACGGTCCAACCCCAACAGGAGCAGCGTGCGCGCCCAGTCCAGCGTCTCCGACACCGACGGCGCCTTCTTCAGGTCGAATCCGCGGATCGAGCGGACCACGCGGGCGATCTGTTCCGCGAATGAAGCGTCGATGTCCGGCACCCGGGCCAGGATGATCTGCTTCTCCCGCTCGATCGTCGGGTAGTCCATGTGCAGGAACAGGCACCGTCGCTTCAGGGCCTCGGATAGCTCGCGCGTGTTGTTCGAGGTCAGAACGACGAACGGCTGAGTGCTGGCTCGGACGGTCCCCAGCTCGGGCACCGACACCTGCCAGTCGGAGAGCACTTCCAGGAGCAGGGCCTCGGTCTCCACCTCGACCCGGTCGACCTCGTCGATCAGCAGGACCACCGGCGCGGCTGAACGGATCGCGGTGAGCAGCGGCCGGGGAAGCAGGAAGTCCTCGGCGAAGATGTCCTGCTCGACCTGCTCCCACTCCCGCTCGCCCGAGTCGGCCTGGATGCGCAGGAGCTGCTTCTTGTAGTTCCACTCGTACAGCGCCTTGGCCTCGTCGAGGCCCTCGTAGCACTGCAGCCGGATGAGCCGCTCCCCGGTCGCGTGCGCGATGGCCTTGGCCAGCTCGGTCTTGCCCACGCCGGCCGGCCCCTCGCACAGGACCGGCTTGTCAAGCTGGTCGGCCAGGTAGATCGTCACCGCCAGGGGATCGTCGGCGAGGTACTTCGCGCCGGCCAGGCGCTCCTTGACCTCGGCGGGGGAGGCGAACCGTCTCGTGGGGTCCGGGGTCATCGCGGTCCGATCATGCACCCGGTCAGGCCGCCCGTCGATCGATCCGCCTCCACGCGCCGAAGGATGTCATACCCTCGCCGGGTCAGTCCCGCAGCCGAGGAAGTGGGCTGTACAGCGCACCAAGGTTCAGGGCGTAGATCACGTGCCACAGGTAGATCCCGACCACCGTCTTCCACGCCGGCCCGTTCAGCTTCAGGGCCGTGCTGAAGAACCCCGGCTTGAACTGCGGGAACAGCTGGGGCACCCACCACCCCGCGCTGATCGTCGCCAGGGCCAGGCCGAACACCAGGGCCTTGCGGATGTTGGCCCCTACCGTGTTCGGCCACTTGAACAGCGGGAATAGCACGAACGCGAAGATCATCGAGTACGCCATCCCGGTGAACAGGTGGTAGACGGTCCCCGCCCAGAACTGGGCCACCACGCTCTGGTCCGGCAACAGAAGGAGCCCGTTGAAGGCCGGCCATCCAAGGTTCGGCAGGCCCTTGCCGGCCGTGAAATTGAGCCCGCTGTACCAGTAGCCGGTGACGGTGGCGATGTGCGTGGCCACGAAGCCGGCCGCCAACGCGCCGGCCAGCGGTCTTTCGGTGACGAACGTTCGCCACGGCGTGGTCCGCTCGTGGCCGACCCGTGCGATGGAACCTGTCGTGCTCATCGTGCGCCCCTCTCATCGAGGACGGAACAGGGAACACCCACCGCTTATCGCCTGGCTCCGGTCACCTCCTTCATGGCTGGGCGGCCAGAGGTCGTGGACGCCGGCCGGTGTAGGCGTCCTCTAGAAGCGCGAGCACGTCGGCCGGGATCGCCGGCCGGGGATTCCAAGGAGGCGGCTCGGTGGCCATGTGGGCTGCCTCCCAGAGATCCTCGTGGCGCATGCCGAGCGCCTGCAGGCTGTTGGGCGCCCCGACCGACGACCCCAGCTCGAACAGGGCGCATGGCGCGTCCTCGACGCCCATCGCGTTGGCGACCCTGCTCATGGCCTCGGGCACCGCGGGCTGGTTGAACCGGGCGACGTGGGGGAGGATCACCGCGTTGACCTCGCCATGGGCCAATCCGAACGTCCCGCCCAGGACGTGGCAGATCCGGTGGTGCAGAGCCATCCCCGTGACGGCCAGGGTTGCTCCGGCCAGGTACGCGCCGTACAGCGCGTCGCTCCTGGCCTCCAGGTCGTGGGGGTCCCGCACCGACGCCGGGATGCCGCGGGCCAGGGCACGGATGGCCTCTTCGGCCATGAGCGAGGAGATGGGGCTGGCCGCCTCGGCATAGAGCCCCTCCACGCAGTGGGCCAGCGCGTTCATCCCGCTGGGCCCGGTCACCTCGGGTGGAAGCGAGATCGGGAGCGCCGGGTCGTAGATCACCGCCTTCGGGAGCACCCGAAGGTCGCGCCCCGTGCGCTTCATGCCGTTCGAAGTGATGCCGTAGATCGGCGTCATCTCCGAGCCTGCGTACGTCGTGGGAATGGCGATCAGAGGGAGGCCCGACTCGAGCGCGATCGCCGTGCCGAATCCCGTGGGGGTGCCAGCTCCGATGCTCAGCAGGCAGTCAGAATTCGACCTCTCGGCCGTGGCTCGAGCCGCGTCGACCGCCTCGACAGGGACGTGGAGCTCGATGGCTGTGAACGAACCCGCGTACCGGTGGTCCAGGGATTCGATGGCTTCGTCGGCCGTCTCCTTGGTGGTCGGGTCGGCCAGGACCAACACCCGTCGCGCGTCGAGGCGGTCAACCTCCTGGGGAAGTCGCGCCACGGCCCCGACGCCGAACACGACTCGCCCGGGCAGCGCGTCGAAGGTGAACGATCTCATCCGAGTGGCTGCGACGGATCGCGACCTCCGGCCGACAGCCACGGATAGTGCTCCGTGTCCAGGCCGGCGTAGTCGGGGTCCAAGTAGATGAAGCACCGCTGGATCAGGAAGTCGCGCACCTCGAACACGTCGCACCACCGGCCGGCGTGGGTGACGCCCGCACGCCAGGGACCGTCCATGTGCTCGCCGGAGCTGGTGCCCTCACAGGCGAACATGTCGCCGCCGGTCATGATCCAGTTGAAGTCGGCGTAGTTGTGCTTGATCGACTTGTAGCGTGCTCCGACGTCGCCGAACATCCGGCCGATCCGTTCCTTCCCGTCGGCTAGCCCCCACTTCGGGAAGTAGACCTGGGCGTCGTCGGCGAACAGGTCGAGGATCGAGCCGCCGTTCGAGGTGACCCCGCCGTTGTCGAAGGCCTTGAGGTACTCCAGGGCGACCGACTTGCGCTGCTCGTCGGTCATCGATCCCGTGGTGACGGCCACCTTCACCCCTCCTCTCGCGGATACCAGACGGGCACCTCCGCGTCGACGTTGATCCACACCGACTTGGCGTACGTGTACTCGTGCATGGCCTCGAACCCCATCTCCCGTCCGTAGCCCGAGTCGCCCACGCCACCGAATGGCGATGCCGGATGGACCCGCTTGTAGGAGTTCACCCAGACCATGCCACTGCGGATGGCCCCGGCCACGCGATGGGCGCGCCGGAGGTCGTTTGTCCACAGCCCGCCCCCCAGTCCGTAGTCCACGGCGTTGGCCAGCTGGATCGCCTCGGGTTCGTCGCGGAAGACGGTGATTGTCACGAAGGGGCCGAACACCTCCTCGCGGGAGACGCGGCCCCCCGGATCGACGCGGACGACGGTGGGCTCGACGTAGCAGCCGCCCGTTAGGGCCGGATCGTCGGGAGCCCTTCCGCCAGTCAGGATCTCGCCCCCCTCGTCCAGGGCGACCTTCACGTAGGTCATCACCCGGTCGCGGTGCTCGGGCGACGTCAGCGGCCCCATCTCGGTGGACGGATCGAGGGGATTCCCGATCCGGATCGACCGAGCGAGCGAGACGAACCGGTCCAGGAACTCCTCGGCGATCCCCTCCTGCACCAGCAGGCGCGAGCCCGCGATGCAGGCCTGCCCCTGGTTGTGGAAGATGGCGAAGGCCGACCCGTTGACAGCAGCCCTCACATCGGCGTCGTCGAAGACGATGTTGGCGCCCTTGCCTCCAAGCTCCAGCTGGACCCGCTTCAGGTTTCCCGCGGAGGCCTGCACGATCCGGCGTCCGACCTCGGTCGATCCGGTGAAGGCGATCTTCTGCACGCCTGGATGCTCGGCGAGATGGGCCCCGGCCACATGACCACGGCCCGGGACCACGTTCACCACGCCCGGGGGGAAGCCCACGTCGGCGATCAGCTCGGCCATCCGCAGGGACGACAGCGGGGTGAGCTCCGCCGGCTTGTACACCACGGTGTTGCCGGCGGCCAGGGCCGGGCCCATCTTCCAACTGGTGAACATCAGCGGGAAGTTCCACGGGACGATCTGGCCAACCACGCCCACCGGGCGGCGCAGCACGTAGTTCAGGAAGCCTCGATCGACGGGGATGACGGTGCCCTCGTGCTTGTCGGCCATCCCGCCGAAGTACCGGAACGTCGCCGCGGTGCGGGGCACGTCCAGGCGTGAGGAGTCCCGGATGGGATGGCCGGTGTCGGTGGACTCCAGGTGCGCCAGCTCGTCGGCGTTCGCTTCGACCGCGTCGGCCAGCCGAAGGAGCAGCCGGCCCCGGTCGCTCGCGGCCATCGCGCTCCACTCGTGGAAGGCCTGCTGAGCCGCCTCCACCGCGCGGTCCACGTCGGCTGGGCGAGCCTCCGAAACGTCCGCCAGCTTCGATCCGTCGTGGGGGTTGAACACCTCGAAGGCGCGCCCGTCCAGGGAATCGACGAACCGTCCCCCGATGAACAACCTGTCCTGCATCTTCGAGGCTCCTCCGGACCCCCGGTCGGCTAGAAGTCGACGGCGTTCGGCGGGAGCTTCCCGCTGGAGAGCAGCTCGGGGAGCTCGGGGTTGGCGTTCTCCCACACCAGCAGCATCGAGCGCTTTGGCGCGTATCCCTGGTGGCGGATGTCGGCCGGCATGGACGCGACGTCCCCCGGCTTCATTACCACCTTGGCTCGCGCGGTCCCCTTGTCGCGGTCCTCGACGTTCCACCAGATCTCGTCGGAGAGTTGCACGAACCACTCGACCCGGTCGTTGCCGTGGATGATCGGCAGGATGTACTCCTCGGTGGTCGGGCAGGCCAGGCTGTACTTGCACGCCGACACCACGGAGGGGTTCCACGTGACGTCGGAGCGCGACAGGTAGGCGAACAGGTTGAACGCCGCCACGTCCTTCTCGAACCCGGGCTCGGCATGGACCTCCGGCTCGTCCTGTGGCACATCGAGGAAGTGCCGGTTGATCGGGAAGCCGCTCTCGTCGGTCCGGACCGGCTCGTCGCCGGGCACCCCCACCATGCGCTGCGCGGTGACCCGGTGCCGGGTGATGGCCCGGCGGTTGTCGCCGTGCTTGACGCCGAATGCCGAGCCCGTCTCGGTGGGGCTGGCGAACGGATCGAACCCCTCGTTGGTCCAGTCATCCAGCATCGCCTTGAACGTCTCGCGGATGAGCGGCGTGGCGAAGTTCTCCAGGTGGTCGAGCTCGGCCTTCCGGTAGGCGTCGTTGTACCGCCCGGCGAACAGGTCCACGGTCCCGTAGTGGTTGACCGTCCCCACCACGCCGTCGAAGTTGACGATTCCGTAGAAGAAGTCCCACGCCACGTCGCGCTGGAGCGCCTTCAGGAACGAGTCGGCCGACATGACGTGGCTCCCCGTGGGCCACCGCACGTACACGAAGTACTCGTTTCGGCTGAACTCGAACTCGCCGAGCCGATACGTTCGATAGCCGTGCTCGTTCGGCTCGCTCGCGTCCACCTGGACCCCGGGAACCGTCTGCACCGCCATGTCCCTGCCCTCCTCGTGTTCTCCTGTGCCGTTTCCAACCTCACGCAATCGTCTGGCAGATCTCCGCCCACTTGTAGACCGTGTCCGGCCCGGCGATGGTCTGCATCAGGACCACCCCGCGCGCATTCGCCCGGAACTGGTACGCGGCTCCCGCGGGCAGCAGGATCATGTGGCCCCGTCCCGCCCGGACGTAGCCCATGTTCGCGCCCGCCGGCTCTCCCGGCAGGGCGATCGAGCCCTCCTGATCGTGGTCCACCACCGACGGGTCGTCCAGCTTGACTAGGTGGACCTCGACGTCCCCGTCCATGACGATGGCGAACTCATCGTGCGCGGCGGTCCGCCACCCCGAGGTCCCCTCGGCCCGCATGACCTCCAGGACGTACTCCATGTTCTTGGCCACGGCGACCTTCTCGTATGGGGCCGAGATCGCGGCGACCTCGAACATGTTCGAGTAGGTGTAGTGCTTCGGGTCGTCGTCGATGATCTCCAGCGTGCCCTTCTCGTACTGGTCGAGTGACCCGAACCGTGTGACGTACTTCGTCACGCCTCACCCCCTGATTGCGTTCGCTATGCGAACACTTGTACGCTACGAGGATCTGATTATTCGTCGGAGGAGTAAGGGGTGTCAAGCGAGGGCCGGTCGGCGGAGTTCGTCCAGTCGCTCGAGCGCGGTCTGTCGGTGATCCGATCCTTCTCGCGGGAGCGCCCGTCGCTGACACTGTCGGAGATCGCCGACCTGACCGGCCTCACCCGGGCGGCGGCTCGCCGCTTCCTGATCACGCTGCGAGACCTCGGATACG
>JBKPBM010000003.1:0-14374 GCA_046744325.1 Actinomycetota bacterium
GGGGCGTAGTGCGCGTCCCCAGTCGAACGGGGTCGTACAGGGTGCCGTGGCAATCCGACGACCCGGTCCACAGGATCCCCGCGGCCTCGGCCTCCTCGATGTACCGGGCCTCGACCTCGGGCGTGTGTTCGGGATGGGAGGCTTCCAACCCGTCCAGGCCGGCGGCGATGAGCTCCTCAATCAGGACCGCGGGGACCGGCTCGGTCTCGCGGAAGGTGCCCGGATGGGCCAGGATGCAGACGCCGCCGGCCCGGTGGATCAGGGCAAGCGCCCCGAGCGGGTGCAGGGCGTGCTTCTCCACGTACGCGCGCCCGCCGGAGCCGATCAGCTCCGGGGAGAAGGCGTCTTTGGTCGTGGCGACGACCCCCGCCTCGACCAGGGCCTGGGCCAGGTGCGGTCGAATGATGTTGCCCCCCCTGGCGATCTCCCGAACCCGGTCGAACGTGATCGGGTACCCGAGCTCCTGGAGCCGGGACACCATGCGCTCGCCTCGCCCGTAGCGGTCCTCCCGGAGCCGCCGGAGCTCCTCGCCGAACTCGGGGTGGTCCATGTCAACGAAGTAGGCCAGGACGTGGACGCCGTGGCCGTCGCGAACCGTGGAGAACTCGACCCCGGGAACCACCTCGATGCCGAGCTCGCGGCCGGCCAGCTGGGCCTCCTGCACGCCATCGGTGGTGTCGTGGTCGGTGATGGCAACCACGTCCAGTCCCCGTTCGCCCGCGAGGGCCATGACCTCGCGAGGGGTGAAGGTCCCGTCGGAGTGGATGGTGTGGACGTGCAGATCGATCCCCGGCATGGGCCGGATATGTTCTCACACGCCCTCCCGGGGCGGCCCCGTGCTCAACTTCCCGCCGCGACCGGACGATCCCTACGTGATGGAACAGCATCCCAGCGCGTCGTCCGACCCATCCGACCGCCGGATCTTCCCGCCGGAGCGACCAGCCACGCGGGCCTCCGCGAGCCGGCCGGTCACCGCCGAGGAGTTCTGGCGGATGACCGCGCGACATGAAGCGATGGCACACCCCGGTGCGCTGAGCTCGCCGATACCGCGTCCGGCGGATCCCTCCATGGGGCCGGCCCCCGCGGGACCGGGCCGTCCCTGGTCGTTCGGCTCGACCGAACGTCGGTGGCGCTTCAGCCTTCGCCGGCGCTCGGCCGACCAGGCCTGGTACGACGACTCCGCGTGAGCCTCAACCGCCCAGGATCAGATCGATGGCCTCGAGGAGGGCCTTGGCGTAGTCACGGTTGCACGACTCGCCCATGAGCCCGACGCGCCAGACCTGCCCCGCCAGCGGTCCCAGCCCTCCGGCCACCTCGATACCGAACTCGTCCAGGAGCCTTCGGCGCGCGGCGCGTTCGTCCAGGCCCTCGGGGGGGCGCACGCAGATCACCTCCGGCAGCCGATAGCCCGCGGGCGGCACCGGCCTGAAGCCACGCTCCTCGAGGGCGGCGGTGACCTCGGCCCCGATCTCCTCGTGCCTGCGCCACCGGGCCTCCAGCCCCTCCTCCAGCACGATCCGGAGCCCCTCGTGCAGGCCGTAGAGCATGTTGATCGGGGCCGTATGGTGGTACAGGCGCTCGCGCCCCAGCATGTACCGGCTGATCGGCAGGATGTCCAGGTAGAAGGAGTTCAGGGGTACCCCGTCCGGGCGCGCTTCTCGCGCTGCCACGGCGCGGTCGGAGAACGTGATGGGCGCCAGCCCGGGGGGGACGGACAGGCACTTCTGCGAGCCCGAGTAGCAGATGTCGATCCCCCAGGCGTCGACCTCGACGGGGATGCCCCCCAGGGAGGCCACGGCGTCGACGGCGAAGAGGACACCGCGCTCCGAGCAGAGCCGGGCGATGCCCTCCAGCGGCTGGCGCAGGCCGGTGGACGTCTCGGCATGCACGGCACAGACCGCCTTGACCGGCCCCGCCCCATCGAGCGCATCTGCCACCACCTCCTCCGGCACCGGCTCCCCCCAGGTCCCGCCGAGGACCCGGACGTCCGCACGGCATCGCCTGGCGATCTCCGCCAGGCGCTCGGCGAAGGCCCCGCTCACCAGGACCATCGCCACGTCCCCGGGCTCCAGGACGTTCATCAGCGCGCACTCCATGCCCGCCGTCCCACTCCCGGACACGGGAAAGGTCATCGCGTTCTGCGTGCGGAACACCTCGCGCAGCATGGCCTGGATCTCGTTCAGCAGCCGGAGCGCGGCCGGGTCCAGGTGGCCGATCACCGGCCGCGCCATCGCCTCCAGGACCCGGGGATTCGCCGCGCTGGGACCCGGGGCCATCAGCAGGCGGCGCGGAGGATCGAACGCATCGGCGGCGCCCATCATGGCCTCCCGTCGCGGCCGGGCGCCGAAGCCACCAGGGCCCGGCTCACCTCGGAGACACGGCGAACCCCGCAGAGTTGCATGGCCAGGACGAGCTCCTCACGGAGCATCGTCAGGATCTTGCGAACCCCCGCCTCGCCCTCCACCGCCAGCCCCCACAGATACGGCCGCCCGATCAGGACGGCTCTGGCCCCGAGGGCCAGGGCCTTCAGCACATCGGTCCCGTGGCGGACCCCGCCGTCCAGGAGCACCTCGGCACGACCCTGAACGGCGTCGACGACCTCGGGCAGGACGTCCAGGGTCGCCGGGGCGCCGTCCAGCTGGCGACCCCCGTGGTTCGACACGATGATCCCTTCGATCCCGGCGTCGACGGCGAGGGTGGCGTCCTCCCCGGTGACCACCCCCTTGAGCACCAGGGGCAGGGGCGAGAGCGAACGCAGCCAGGCCAGGTCATCCCAGGTCAGGGAGGCGTCGTGCTCGCCGGCGAAGAAGTGCGACAGGCTCGACCCCGGCTCCGCGCCTGCCGGGCCATCGGCGTCGATCGGCATCTGCAGGTTCACCATCTCGATGCCGGGGGGAAGCGTGAAGCGATTGCGCTCATCGCGAAGCCGGCGACCGAGCAGGGGGGTGTCGACCGTGAGGACCACCGCCCCGTACCCGGCGGCATGGGCCCGGGTGATCAGGTTCGCGGTGACCTCCCGTTCGCGCATCACGTACAGCTGGAACCACCGGTCGACGCCGGTCACGGCGACGTCCTCGATGGACGTGGTCGAGATGGTGGACAGCACCATGGTGGCCCCGACGGATCTCGCCGCACGCGCCGTCGCCAGCTCGCCGTCGGGATGGGCCAGGCGCTGGAAGGCGGTGGGAGCCAGCAGGATCGGCAACGAGGTGGGACGGCCGAGCACCGTCGTGCCGAGGGCGACCTCCGCGACGTCGGCCAGCACCCGGGGCCGGAACACCCAGCGGTCGAACGCCGCCCGGTTCTCCCCGAGCGTCCACTCGGCCCCGGCGCCTCCGGCGTAGTAGTCGTAGACCATCTTCGGAAGGAACCGTTGGGCGGCAGCCTCGAAGTCCTCGACCCCGATGCGGGTGTCCGCGCCGGGATCCTCCACCACGAGGTCCGACAGCGGCTCCTCACCGGGTGCCGTGGCGATCGAATCGACGTGCTCGCTCATCGTGCCCTCCCTGGCCCGGGTGGGGTGATGCCCGTGGTGAACGCCCGCGCCCGAACAGGCTATCGGACGGAGAGGCTGGGGTACCATGGCCCCGTCGGATGCCCACCGAGGGGGACCCATGGCCGATGACGGCATGAGGAGCGGCCCGATCCGGCTGGTGATCTGCGACGATCACCGCCTGCTGACCGAGACGCTGGTCAAGGTCATCTCCGACGACGACCGGTTCGAGGTGATCGGGCCGCCGCTGGGCTCCCCGCAGGAAGCCGTGGACCTGGTGGCCAGGGAACGCCCCCACGTCGTGCTGATGGACGTTCGGTTCCAGGGACCCATGGACGGCATCGAGGCCACCCGTCAGATCAAGGCGCGCTCCCCGAGCACCCGCGTGGTGATCATGACCGCCCAGGAGGACGACCGGGTCCAGGTCGAGGCCATGGAAGCCGGCGCGTCCGGGTTCCTGAGGAAGACCGAGGGTCCGGACGAGCTGTTGGCCAGCATCGAGGCGGCGGGCCGGGGCGAGCTGGTCATCGATCGCTCGGAGCTGGCCAGGCTCCTGCCCAGGGTGGCCCACGAGCGTGCGGAGCGTCGCCGGCTGGAACGGCGGCTGTCGCGGCTGACCGAGCGGGAGCGGGAGATCCTGCAGCGCCTGGCCCAGGGCCTGGGCAACCAGGAGATCGCCCAGGCGTTGTTCATCAGCCCCCAGACCGTCCAGACGCACGTCCGGAACATCCTGTCGAAGCTCGCCGTGCACTCGAAGCTCGAGGCGGTGGTGATGGCCGTGCGGGGCGGTTCGGTGGCCATCGCGCCGCAGTCCCGGTAGCGAGCCGGTTCGATATCCTGCGCCCGTGGCCAGGGTCACGGTCTTCGGCGCAGGGGCGATGGGCACCTCGGTGGCGATGCACCTGGCCCGTCTCGGCCACGACGTGATGCTCTGGGCCAGCCCCTACGACGAGGGGGTCCTCGATCCGCTCCAGGGACAGCGAAAGCACCCTGGCCTACCCGAGCACCTTCCCGACGCCCTGTCGGTGGTCGGCCCCGATCAGCTCGAGGCGGCAGCGAAGGACCTGGAGATCGCGGTCATGGGGGCGCACTCCGGAGGAGCCAGGACCCTGGCCCGCGTCGTGGTGGACGGGTGCGGTTCCCTGCCCCTGATGGTGGGGGTGGCCAAGGGCCTGGAGCCCGTGACGGGCAAGCGGATGTCGGAGGTGTACGCCGAGGAGGTCGGGCACGAACGGGTGGTCTCCATGGGCGGGCCCTGCCTGGCCCCGGAGATCGCCGAGGGCCTGCCCACCGCGGCCGTGTTCGCCGCCGACCCGCTCTCCGCCGCCGAGGAGGGAGCCTCCGCCTTTCGCTCGGGCGAGTTCCACGTGACCGTCACCGACGACGTCGCCGGGGTCGAGTACTGCACCGTGGCCAAGAACGTCGCCGCCATCGGGATGGGGATCGTGGACGGTCTGGCCAAGGTGTCGAGCTCCCAGTATCGAAACGCGAAGGCCGCGCTGTTCTCACAGGCCTTCGCGGAGCTGGTCGAGCTGGTGGTGGCGCTGGGAGGGCGTCCCGAGACGGTCAGTGGGCTGGCGGGGCTGGGCGACGCCCTGGTCACCAGCCTTGGAGGGCGCAACCGGCTGTTCGGCGAGGTGGTGGGCGAGGGCACGGAGCCCGACGCTGCGCTGCGCAACCTCGTCGAGCGGGGCATGACCGTCGAGGGCGTGGAATCGACCGCCGACATCCATCGGCTCGCCGGGGGGGTCGGGCTTCGACTTCCCTTCTTCGCCCAGGTCAACGCGATCCTGTTCGAAGGCGCGACGCCCACGAGCATCATGGAGTGCCTGAACGGCTGACCGGAGGAAGTGGGGAACGCGATGGGTACCGAGCGAGCAGCACCGGACCGCAACCTGGCGCTCGAGCTGGTCAGGGTGACCGAGGCGGCGGCGCTCGCGGCGGCCCGCTGGATCGGCAAAGGCGAGAAGGAGAGCGCCGACCAGGCGGCCGTGGACGCGATGCGCCTGATCATGGACACCGTATCGATGGACGGAGTCGTGGTGATCGGCGAGGGCGAGAAGGACAAGGCACCGATGCTCTACAACGGCGAGCAGATCGGCAACGGCCAGCCCCCGAGCGTGGACATCGCGGTCGATCCTCTGGAGGGGACCCGCCTCACCGCCCTCGGCATGCCCAACGCGATCTCGGTGGTGGCCCTGGCCGAACGGGGAACCATGTTCTTCCCCGGCGCGGCGGTCTACATGGACAAGATCGCCGCGGGGCCGGAGGTGGCCGACGCCATCGACATCACGGCCCCCCCGCGAGAGAACGTGGCCCGGGTGGCGAAGGCCAGGGGCATGCCCGTCGATGAGGTGACCGTCGTGGTCCTTGATCGCGACCGCCACCAGCAGCTCATCGCCGACCTCCGGGGAGCCGGGGCCCGGGTGCTGCTGATCACCGACGGCGACGTGGCCCCCGCCATCGCCGCGGCGAACCCCGGGACGGGTGTGGACCTGCTGATGGGCATCGGCGGGACCCCCGAGGGCGTGATCTCCGCCGCGGCGCTCAAATGCCTGGGAGGTGGGATGCAGGGCAAGCTGTGGCCCCGCAACGACGACGAACGCCAGAAGCTCCTGGATGCCGGGTACGACATCGACCGGGTGCTCACCACCGACGACCTGGTGGCCGGGCAGGACGTGTTCGTCGCCGCCACCGGGGTGACCACCGGGGCCCTCCTGCGGGGGGTTCGGTACACATCCTCGGGGGCGATCACGGACTCGATCGTGATGCGGTCTCGCTCGGGGACCGTGCGCCGCATCGAGGCCACCCACGCGCTGGAGAAGCTGATGAAGTTCTCCAGCATCATCTACCGGTGAGGCGGAGGCGATGACAGGGATCGGCGTGGCATGGTGGAACACGGAAAACCTCTTCGACTCCGAATCGGTCAAGCGTGATCCGCAGACGGCCCGCACGCTCGGGGCCGAGCTGAAGGGATGGACCAAGCCCATCCGGGATCGCAAGCTCACCCAGCTCGCCTCGATCGTGAAGCTGATGTTCGACGGGGCGGGCCCGGACCTCCTCGGTCTCGCCGAGGTCGAGAACGAGGACGTGGTGAACGCGCTGATCGAGCGGATCGACCTCCCCGCCCGGGACTATCGGCTGCGGGACCACGCCTCACCCGACGCCCGAGGGATCGACGTCACCTTCGTCTACGACGCCAGGACGCTCGCCACCAAGGACCCCGGGCATCAGGTGATCCTGCAGCGCCATGCCACCCGCGACATCTTCTGGATGACGGTGACCGAGATCTCGACCCAGGCGAGCTTCGTCGTGGCCGGGAATCACTGGCCCTCGCGCAGCCAGGGCCAGTACGAGAGCGAGCCGTACCGGATGGCCGTCGGCGAGACCCTCTCCTACGTCATGGAGCACCAGCTGGCGGCGACGAATCTCCCGCTCCTGGTGATGGGCGACTTCAACGACGAACCGTTCAACCGATCCATGCAGGAATACCTGCACGGGACCCGAGACCATCGCCTCGCGGCACGGTCCGCCGGGAACGTGCTGCTCAACCTGATGTGGCCCCTGATGGCGGCCACCCCGCCCGGCACGTTCTTCTTCGACGGCTGGAACATGCTCGACCAGTTCCTGGTGAGTACCGACTTCCTGCAGGACGACGCCCGGATCCGGTTGGCCGCTGACTCAGCCCGGGTGTTCAACCCGCCGGCGATGCAGGGGCCGGGAGGCACGCCGAGGAAGTTCGGACGGCCGTCCCAACCCACCAGCTTCGATCGCGATGGATACTCCGACCATTTCCCGATCCTGGTGACGCTGCAGACATCCTCGCCCCCGTAGGAGCGGCGTCCGCGCGGCGGCTCACGGCGAGAATCGATAGTCCTCGGACTCGCAGACCGGCTCGTAGCCCACGTCACGGTAGATGTGGTTCGAGGTGGGATTGTCGAGATCGGTGTAGAGGAAGCAGGATCGCCGGCCCTGGTCGAGCACCCACGCGCTCACCGCCGCGGTCAGCGCGCCCGCGTACCCGTGTCGGCGGAAGGGCGGTGGCGTGTACACCGGGCCGATCCTCGCCGCGCGCTCGGTGAATCCCCCGTAACCGACCAGGCTGACGGGTCGGCCGTCCTCCCACAGGAAGGCACCGCCGCTCTCCTTCCGGAGCCTCGTCCGCACGAACTCCGGGGTCCGATCCGGATCCTCCTGGCGCTCGGCCGTCGCCTCTTCGCTGAAGGCTCGGATCCACGCCAGCACCAGGTCGTAGTGGTCCATGGTGGCCTCCCGAGCGAATCCCGGAACGCCTGCGACGGGTCTGACCTTCCTGAGCTCGTAGATCCCCTGCGCCATCGCCCGTCTGGCCCGGCTTCCTGTCAGGGCTTCCCACGCCTCCACGAACGCCCTCGCCTCCGGGACCGCGGCGGTCACCCCGGGCAGGGATACCTGGGTTCGGTGCAGGAACCGGGCGAGCGCGTCGATCGCTCCCTCCACCCGCGGCTTCGACAGCAGCAGGTTGAACGGCGGCGTCATCATGGCCGCCACCACGGACTCGCCGCCGTCCTCGGCGATCCACAGGTGGAAGTCGGGGTAGGCGTCCGGCCGCTCACGGAGCGAGTTCACGATCGCCAGCATCAGGTTGTGGCGGGCCTCGTCGGCCCGCAGGAGCGCCCCCGCTCGATGATCGAAGGCCGACCCGTCGTCGAGGGCGATGACCTCCATCAGCCGGCGCTCCCGCCCTCGGGCAAAGCGTACACACCCTTCTCTTCCTTCCTCACCGCTCCCGCGCGGGCGCCGCGGGCCAGCGCCGCCAGGAGGTTTCGCCGGATGTCCCGCTGGGTGAAGGGGTCGAGATAGCCACGCTTCAGCGCCAGGTCCTGGACCACCGTCCAGTGCAACGGCCGCCCCTCCTCTCGAAGGACCGTCAGCGCGGCGTCCAGGTAGTCCACCCGGCGGCCCGAACTCAGAGCGCGTGTGCCCGAGGCAGGACGGACTCGGCCATCAACTCGAGGTCGTCCCAGTCGTAGATTGCGAAGGGCAGCGACGCCATCGACACGATGACCTCCTCCACCCCGATGCCGGCGAACTCCTCCAGTCGCGCCAGGCACGTCTCGGGGTTCCCGGTCAGGCTGTTCCGGGCGAAGTCCTCGATCGGCTCGCCATCGAGCGCTCCCCCGGGCGTCCACCGTTGCAGGTGGCGGTACCGGGACACCAGGTCCCGGTTATCGTCGCCGATCAACGCGTACAGGCCGACCGACAGCCGAACCGTGGCCGGGTCCCGGCCCTCCGACTCGGCGATCTCCCGAATGCGCGTGGCCTGCTCCGCGTAGTCGTCGGGCGTCCAGCGCCACACCGAGTTCCATCCGGATGCGTGCCGCGCCACCAGGCGGAACTGCCGATCGCCGCCCTTTCCGCCAACCCAGATCGGGGGACCGTCCTCACGAGGAGCACGCGGCCGGTTGAACGCCCCCACCAGCTGGAAATGCCGACCGTCGAAGTCGAGCGGGTCCTCTCCGAACAGCCGGTGGATCACCTCCACCGACTCCTCGAGCATCGAGAACCGCTCGCCGGTCGATCCATACCGATACCCGAAGGCCTCGAACTCGTGCTCGTACCAACCTGCCCCGATCCCGAGATCGAAGCGCCCTCCCGAGGTGAGGTCGATCGAGGTTGCCATCTTGGCCACGTGGGCGGGATGGCGGAACGGAGCGCAGGCCACCAGGGTGCCCAGTCGTATGCGCTCGGTGAGGGTGGCCAGCGCGGCGAGGGCGGTGAACGGCTCGACGGTCCCCACCGCTCCCGGCGGGCCACCGTACCGGGAGATGTCCGTGAAGAAGTGGTCGGAGATCCACGCCGAATCGAACCCGAGGGCCTCCGCCTTCCGTGCCGCCTCGACGAGGCGGCCCCATGTCAGGGGCTTCCCGTCCGGAAACGAGTAGTCGTAGTGAGGCAGCGCCAGGCCGATCCGCATCGAGGGGCCAATGCTACGTGACCGGGGGCTTGATGCCGCTCAGGAAGGCGCCGGTCGAATGAGTTGCTGAGAGAGGGTCGTCGCCGATCCGATCTCCACCAACGAGCGTCCCACCGCCCAAGCGCTCGACGCTCCCGTTCCTGAGGTAGCCGTAGACCGGGATGAGTTGCACTCCCATCCTTCGAAGAGTCGACCACCAGCTCGGCCATTCGTCGTGCTGCGCAAGGCGCGTTCGTTTTGCTTGTCGGGCGGCCGGGAACAAACGGCGGTGATATGCCTCGACCCGAATCGGCCTCATCATGGGATTTGTGCTGCGCGGACACGATTGGCGGAGGACAGCCATGACCACGTTCCTGTCCGAGCCGCAGCTCAAACGGCTCGAGCGGTACTGTCGCGCCACATCCCGCAGGCCCGGGTTGACGCTGTACCGGCAGGACGAGCCGGCGCACGTCCTCTACCTGCTGATGGAGGGAACCATCGAGCTCCGAGCCCGCCCCCCGGGCCGTCGCGTCTATCGCACCGTTGAGCTGGTCCGACCGACGTGCACGTTCGGCGACGAGGCCCTGTTCGGTCTGGATGGCTACCTCTGCGGTGCGCGGGTCCTGGACACCGCCCGGATGCTCACCCTGACCCGGACGGGATTCGAGAGCCTGGCGGACCGCCGTCCCGAGCTTGCCGCCGCCCTGCTCAGGGCGTCGGGCAGCTGCCTGCTGCAGACATTCAGGCGAGCGGCGATCCTCACGCAGGCCCCGGCCGACGTGGGCCTGCGGGCTCTGCTCGGCGAGCTCGCCGCAGGCAACGGGCGCGCGAACGGCCGCCCCGGGACGCTGCACGTCACGCACGCGCAGCTCGCCGGCGTCCTTCACCTCTCACGAGAGACCGTGAGCCGGATGCTGGCGAACCTGGCCGGCGAAGGTGTCGTGGAGCTCGGCCGGGGGGTCATCCGGGTCCGTCAGCGCTGAGCCGCTCGCCGATCCGCACGTCCGCCCTGTGGGTGTACCTCCCGCCCGGGTACGACGACGACCCCACGCGCCGCTCCCCGAGCGTCTATGTGATCCAGGGCCTCACCGGGCAACTGGACATGTGGCGCAGCCGTGCGGCCTTCCGCCTGAACTTCCCCGAGCTGGCCGACGGGCTCTTCGCCCGGGGCGAGGCCCCGCCCTGCATCGTGGTGTGGGTGGACTGCTGGACGTCGTTGGGCGGTTCGCAGTTCCTCGACTCGCCTGGCACCGGCCGGTACCACAGCTACCTGTGCGATGAGATCGTGCCCTGGGTCGACGATCGCTACCGAACCCTGCTCAACCGGGAGCATCGCGGGATCACGGGCAAGTCGAGCGGAGGGTACGGGGCCATGGTCACCCCGATGCTCCGGCCGGAGCTGTGGGGCGGGCTGGCCACACACGCGGGTGACGCCCTGTTCGAGGCCTGCTACCTGCCCGAGTCCCGCCGCTGCCGGGCCCTGCGCGACGATTACGCGGAGCGGCTGTCGCCGTAGCGAGCCGTGGCGCCGGTCAGGTCGTCGAGAGCTCGACCGGGGTGACGTCGAGGGTTCGGACGGCGCCCTCTCGAAAGACCCGAACCGACAGGTGATGCCCGATGGCCTCGCTCCCCATGAGGCGCTGCAGGTCGTCCATGCTCCCGACCGCCGAGCCGTCGACGTCCAGGATCAGGTCCTCGGGCCGAAGTCCCGCCAGGGCGGCCGGACTGCCCTCCACCACCTGGACCACCTCGACGCCCCGCTCACGCCCCGTGTCGGCCGCCATGCGGGGAGGAAGCGGCCGCGGCCCACCGGCGATGCCGATGTACGCGCGACGGAAGCGCCCCTCGGACATCAGCGCGGCCACGATCCGCCTGGTACTGGCGTTGATCGGCACGGCCAGCCCGAGTCCCTGCCCGATGCCGGGACCCACCACCGCGGTGTTGACCCCCACCACCCGGCCCCGGCTGTCGGCCAGCGCCCCGCCCGAGTTTCCCGGATGGAGCGCGGCGTCGGTCTGGATGACGTTCTCCACCACCCGAACCACCGAGCCGTCTCGGGTCGGCAGCGAGCGGCCCAGGGCGCTGACCACACCGGCCGTCACCGACCCGGCGAACCCCAAGGGGTTGCCGATGGCCACCACCAGCTGCCCGACACGCAGCTTCGACGAATCCCCCAGCCGCGCCGGCACCAGGTCGGACGCCGAGGCGCGCACCACGGCCAGGTCCGAGAGCGGGTCGGTGCCCACGATCTCGATGCCGAACTCCCGGCCATCCACGAACGACGCGCTGCCTCGGCTCGTCCCCGCCACGACGTGGGCCGAGGTGAGCATGAACCCGTCGGGGGTGATGACCACCCCGCTCCCGCCCCCCTCCGCCACGGAGCCTCGCCAGGCCCGCCGGGCCACCCGGAGGTTCGCCACCGACGGGGTGAGCTGCTCGGCCACCCGGATGATGACCCGCGAGTACGCGTCGAGCGCCTCGTCCTCCTCGCCGGACCCGTCCGGAGTGGCGCCGTCTTCGCTCTCCTGGGAACCCAGCAGCGCCTGGATGAACTGGATGTCGGTCATCGTGAAGGCGAGGCTACCAGCGGGTGGCGAAATCGGATCAGGAGCTCGGATACGGGCGGATGCTGCCGGTCATGACCGCGCGCGAGCCCCGATCGATGATGGACACCGTGATCACGTTGGACAGGTCCCTCGTGGTGGGCTGGACCAGGATGAGGTCACCGCTGGTGCTCTTGAGCAGACGCCCCACGGTGAAGGCGTTCCCGGACCGGTCCACAAGCTGCACCTGGTAGGGGCCGGTATCCGGGGACAGCGGCAGCATGTCCACCACCACCCAGTTCGTGCCCCGAGGGGCGGCCAGGACGAGGGCCTCTCCGAGGCCGGTCTGATCAGGGCCGGGGCGAAGCTGCGATTGGAGAGGCCGCGCGCCGACGTTGGCCTCCCTGACCTGCGTCACCAGCTTCTGGAAGTTGTGCAGCCGCTGCTCCGCCGCGATCTTCAGGGTGTCGGCGCGATTGCGCTGGGCAAGGCCCCAACCCAGCGACCCGACCGCCACCAGGCCCGCGGCCAGCACGGCGACCACCAGGAGCCTGACCGCCGTCGTCCGGGACGGATGACGCCGCCGCGCCTTGAGCGAGTCCGTGCCCATCACCGCCTCCACGACCCGTCGCTCCAGCAGGGGCGATGGGTCGACGGGCGGGAGGCTCGCTCCCATGACCTCCATGCCCTCGCGAAGCCCCTCGGACTCCCTCCGGCACGCCACGCACCACTCGAGGTGACGATCGACCTCGGTGGCCTCATTACGGCCCAGGACTCCGAGCGCGTGCTCCGGGAGACGCTCCCGAACGTCGACGCAGCTCATTCGGCCTCGCCCCCCACCCGAAGGGCGATGCGGGCCTGGTCCGCCTCGGACCGGCGCAGCTTGATCAGCGCGCTGCGCAACCGCGTCTTGACGGTGCCGAGCGGGATGCCCTCGGACTCCGCGATCTCCCGCGCGGTCCATCCAAAGAAGTACGCCTGCGACAGGAGCCGGCGCTCCGAGGGCGCGAGCGTGGCCAGCGCGCGGCGGGCCCGGTCGCGTTCGAGGAGGGACTCGTCCTCGCCGACCCCCAAGGGCTCCGGGAGCTCATCGACCAGCACGAGGGGGGGCCTGGCCGCGCCGCGCTCGTGGCGCAGCCGGTCGACCGCCATGTTGTGGGCGATGGCCATCAGCCACGTCGAGAGACGACCGCGAGTCGCATCGAAGCGAGCGGCCTTCCGCCAGGCGGCCAGGAACACGTCCTGGGTCAGCTCTTCGGCCGACTCGGCGCTGCCGAGCAAGCGAAAGCCCATCGTGTAGACGGGTCGCCCGAACCGGGCGTACAGCGCGCGGATGGCATCCTCCTGTCCGGCGATCATTCGCCGCATGAGTTCCTGTTCCGATTCGGCCGACAGAGGACCTTCACGGTCGAAGGCCATACGCCCTCCATCTGGGTATACGGCACCCCGGTCCTCCCGGGTTTGGCCCCAGCGGACACCATTATCCGCCGCTTCAATGCGAACGGGATCTCAGCAGGCCACCGTCCTGGCGCGGGTGGTGGGAAGATCACTGTGTGAACAGGCGACGTGGGGTCGCCATCGCCCTCGTCCCCGTGTGGGCGGGGGCCCTCATCGTGACGATGGCGCTGGCCGGCCGGGCCCAGGCCACAGCGCCGATCGTGCTGCAGCTCAAGCTGAACGGGGTGGTGGACCCGTTCATGGCCTCCTACGTCGAACGAGGCATCGCGACAGCCAACGACAACGGCGACGCCGCCGTCCTGCTGGTCGTCGACACGCCGGGGGGCTTGGACTCCTCGATGCGCCACATCGTGGAGGCCATCCTGGGATCAAAGGTGCCGGTGATCTGCTACACGGCCCCGTCGGGCGCTCGGGCCGCGTCTGCCGGGACGTTCATCATGCTGGCCTGCCCGATCAACGCGATGGCTCCGGGGACCAACATCGGGGCGGCCCATCCCGTTGGGGTCTCCGGCGTGATCGAGAACGAGAAGGTCACGAACGACGCGGCAGCGTTCATCAGGTCGCTGGCCGACCGATGGGGCCGGAACGCCGACTGGGCGGAGAAGGCCGTCCGCGACGCGATCAGCGCCAGCGCCGAAGACGCCGTCGCGATGCACGTCGTCGACTACATCGCACCCAGCACTCGTGCCGTTGTCGATGATGTGCTCATGTGCTCTCGACTCGCCGGGAGCCCACCCACGCCGCGCTGCCCGCAACAGTCCCTGGCAGGCGATCGCATCGTACCGTTCGGCATGTCGCTGTCCGAGGGGCTGTTCCATTCCCTGGCCGACCCCAACATCGCGTTCCTGCTGATCAACATCGGGTTCCTGGCGATGATTGCCTGGATCTTCCATCCGGGATTTCACGTGGCTCTCGGCGTGGGGATCGTGTCGATGGTCCTTGGCC
>JBKPBM010000113.1:0-1421 GCA_046744325.1 Actinomycetota bacterium
GGCGGGGACCGTGCAGCGGGTCTTAAGAGGCGAACTCCGCCCGCCACTTGTAGAAGGACTGGGTGCTGAAGCCCAACAGGCCGCACGTCAGCCGGACCGAGAACCCCTCGGCGGCCAGCACCCGGACGAGCGGCATCATTCTTTTGGGAGGGCGTCCTTGGCGAAGTACGCCGCAGCACGCCGGAGGATCTCGTTCTCCATCTCGAGGCGCCGGACGCTGCGCCGCAGCTGGACGACCTCGGCCTGCTCGGCGCTCGTCAGGCCGTCTTTGATCCCGTCGTCGATGTCGGCCTGGCGCATCCAGCGCCGCACGGACTCCTTCGAGACCCCGAAGTCGACCGCGACCTCGGCGACGGAGAGATCGCCTCGGCGGGCAACGGTGACGACGTCACGCTTGAACTCCGCGGGGAACTTCTTCGGCATGGTGCCATCCTTCCAGCGGGAACGGTTCCCGCAATAAGGATGTCAACTAGACCGACAGCAGACCCACCCGTAGTCATCCGCAAATCGCGCCATGGCCTCGATAAACCTAGCGTACCTCCACGGCGAGGAGTGGATGTAGGGCGTGACGGCATCCCAGTCCCTCTTCTCCTCGATCTGGCGGGCCACGGCCAGGAAGTCTGCCCTGAGCGCGTAAACTAACGAGAGGAGCCGGGCTTCGGCTTCACGCCGGCTCGCTTGCGGGCTTTGACCGCGATCGGGATGCGGCGCTCGCTCTCAAGCTGGTAGATCTCGTCTGCAAGCTCGCTGAGCAGGTTAGCTTCCCAACCCTTGCGGAAGGTTTCCGCGTCGATCCCGATCGTTTCAGCGGCCAGGTCGCGCCGGTTCTTGAGAAGGCGGCCGCGGCTTCGAGGGTGCATCCCCAAGAGGAGCCGAACCGCTTCTCCGGTCGGTCCCTCGCCCGACCGGTCCACGGGCTCCTCGATGGCGCTGCGGCGAGACATCGCCCGGTCGAGCGGCCGACCCGAAGCGGCGGGCGCTCCCACAATACTTGAGTGGGCCACACTCGGGCCGAGAGGAGGCTGGGCTGGCGGCGCCCCCGTAGAGAACCGTAGTCAAAGATGCCGCCACGAAATGTGCAGCATGTCCGCTTCTTGATCCGTGACAGTCCGAGACCCCCACGGCTTCAGCGAAATGCCCCGGAGATAGGAATGCAACCTCCAGAAGTCGGGGTAGAAGTTGCGGAACACAAAGTCAATGAAGTGTCCGAGACGAAGGGGCGCCGCACAAGCTATGCGGCAGTCACTCGTGTTGACTGTCATGTGTGTGGCGGGGTGACTCTCATCCGCCCGCTCAGCGTCATAATCGAAGCGGATCATCGCCCTGAGCATTACGTCTTGAGCGCTTCCATCCGCGTACAGCTGGACAACCTCGATCGGCGACTCGATACTGAAGAGGTCCGGTTCGATGTCGAACGGACA
>JBKPBM010000181.1:0-9402 GCA_046744325.1 Actinomycetota bacterium
GGGTGGACTCGAGCGCCACCTCGCCAGTGATGACCTTCGCCGTCTCCGGGTGTTCCTGCAGGTGCACCTGGGCGCGGAGCATGGACTCGACCGAGGGGCCCGAGAGCGAGAACGCCCGCTGGTCCCGCACGAACATCCGTAACAGCAGCACCGGCGCCATTGGCACGCCCACGATCCCGATCACCCCCATGGGCGCGCACGCGTCGATGACCTGCTGGAGCGCCGGAGGGGCCCCCGAGCATTCGATGGCAACGGGTGGACCGTGGGGGTCGAACCCCAACATCCGTTCGAAGGGATCCAGTGCCGTTGGATCGAACACGTCCTCGCACCCCAGCTCCAGGGCCAGGGCGCGGCGGTCCTCCTTGGGATCGCCGCCCACCACCCGGCACCCGACGGCGGCCAGGCCGGAGACGCACAAGAGCCCGATGGGCCCAAGCCCGCTCACGTAGGCCAGATCTCCCGGCCGCGGCTCTGCCATCTCCACCGCCCGGAGGGCCACCCCGAGGGGCTCGGTCAACGCTGCCGTCCGGTCGTCCAATCCGTCGGGGATGGGCAGCAGGTTGCCCGACGGGTACAGGGTGTACTCGGCATAGCCGCCCCACTCGCCGTAGGGGGGATTCGCGCAGTAGCGAGGGTGTCCCTCCCGGCACCACAGGCACTGCCCGCACCCGCGCGCGGGGAACGGCGACACCCGGGTCCCGCGCTCCCACCGACCATCCGGATCGAGGTCGACGACGGCGGAGATCTCGTGCCCCAGCACCACGTCCGGCCCGGCCAGCGCGCCGGTCTTGAACACGGTGAGGTCGGAGCCGCAGATCCCGCAGTACCGAACCCTCAGCCTGACCTCACCCGGCCCGGGCTCGGGGGTGGGGACATCGCGCACCGTGATGCTCCGGGAGGCATCGAGGAACGCGGCCCGCATGGCGTTTCGGACTATAGCGCCACCTGGCGGGCGGCCCGTGGGCCCGTCCGCACCTATACTCGGCGCCGCGATGGCCGCGGACGACGTGCTCGGCGGGGTCCTGGCTGCCAGGGCGCTGAAGGCCTCGGGCGTGCAGACGCTGTTCGCCCTGCCCGGCGGGCACATCCTGCCGCTGTTCGAGGGAGCCCGCGTCGAGGGGCTCCGCCTGATCGACACCCGGCACGAGGAGAACGCGGTGTTCATGGCCGAGGGGTGGGCCCTGGCCACCGGGGAGCCGGCCGCGGCGGCGGTCACCGCGGGGCCCGGGCTGGCCAACGCGCTCCCGGGGCTGGCCGAGGCCAACGCCGCCGGGGTGCCCGTGGTGGTGATCGCCGGCCGGACCGGGATCGCCCAGCGCGGACGAGGCGCGGTCCAGGATCTGGCCCAGCTGAACGTGGTGGCGCCGGTGACCAAGTGGCGCGACGAGTGCCTGGCCACCGAGCGCATCCCCGAGTACGTCGCCACGGCCGTGCATCACGCGTCCAGCGGGGCGCCGGGCGTGGCCTACCTGGAGATCCCGCAGGACGTGTTCGGAGCCAGCGCCGTGGCCTCCCCGCCCGCGTGGCCCGCCGGGTTCCCTGAGCGCGCCCGGGCCGTCCCGGTGCGAGGCGACCTCGACCGGGCCATCGACCTCCTCTCGAAGGCCGGCCGACCGGTGATCCTGGCAGGCTCGGGGGCATTCTTCTCCGGCGCCGGGGAGGCCCTCCGGGGCTTCATCGAACGGTCCGGGATTCCCCTCACCACGACCAGCGCAGCCAGAGGGCTGGTCGACGACGACCATCCTCGCTGCGCGGGCGGTCTGGTCCACGGTGGGATCGCCCTGGCCTCGGCCGACGTGGCGCTGGTGCTGGGCTCCCGGTTCAACGCGAACCTGGTCTATGGCGGACCGCCCCTGTTCTCTCCCGCGCAGACCCTGATCCAGGTGGACGTCCGGCCCGAGCACCTGGGCGGACTGCGGCGCCCCGACCTGGGGCTGGTCGGCGACGTGAGCGCCACGCTCGACGCCATGAACGAGGCGTGGCGCTCGCCGCCCGATCGGTTCGACGCCTGGGCCGAGCAGTGCCGCCAGGGCGCACGGATGAGCTGGGAGAGCTGGGACGTACAGTGTGAACGGCCGTCGAACGGCCTGCACCCAGGGTGGCTGGCGCGGGAGGTGGCCCGGTTCGCCGACGAGCAGGGCCCCGGGACCTTCGTGTCAGACGGCGGCGACAGCGTCGTGTGGGGCATCGCGTTCTCGAAGGCCCACCGGCCGGGCACGAATCTGTTCATCGGTTCGGCGATGGGGACGCTGGGCATCGGCCTGCCCTTCGCCTTGTCGGCGAAGGCCGCCCGTCCCGATGAGCCGGTGTTCTGTTTCACCGGCGATGGGGCATTCGGGCTGTCCGCGATCGAGCTGGACACCGCCGCCCGGCACCGGCTGGGAGTCGTGATCGTGGTGGTGAACAACGGGGGCTGGGGAGACGTCCGGCACGAGCAGCGCATGTGGTACGGCGAGGAGGCTGACCAGGTAGCGATCCTGTCCGGGATGCGCTACGACCTTCTGGCCCAGGCCGTGGGCGGCCACGGCGAGCGGGTGTCCGAGCAGGATGAGTTGCGTCCGGCACTGGAGCGCGCGCTGAAGGCCTCGGCCGACGGGGCCCCCGCGCTGGTCGATGTGACCACCGACCCCGACGTGATGAGCGACCTGATGAAGAACCTGGGCAGCCTGGCGGTCATGTGATGCCGCTCAAGAGCGCCAGATCTACTGATCCGGCCGCTCCGGAATCACCACGACGGATGGCGGGCCCTCTGATCGGCGCTCACCTCGTCCGAGGAAGGCCGCACCATCGTCCCCAACCTTGGCCCGACGCAGGAAGAAGGCGGCCGTGGCTCCCTTCATCAGCAGATTGACCAGGACGGCAATGCCGCCCCCCACGGCGACACCGATGGGCTTCCTGAAGGGACGCAGACCACTGGCCACGATCACCGCAGCCAGCGGCGGCGTAAGCACGTACCACGCCGACTTCGGCCACTCCGTGAAGATCATGCGGATGCCGCTCCGGATCGCATCGCGAACCCTGGGACATGTGTACGCCAGTGCCGGGGTCACGAATGTCAGCACCACGTCGGTCATCACACCCCACCCAGTCAGCGCGATCAGAAGGGGGATGTGGCTGTCGAGCAGGCCCAGATTCCACAACACAACGATCAGGACGGTTCCGGGCGTGAATACCAGGAACCCGAGGACGGCGAATGGCATGAAGAAGGCGAAGGTGAGCCTCCTTGCCTCCCACCACCGGAACCGCTGGCCCCGAAAGATCCGGAGATACCAGATCCGCTCGGTGCCGGGCCATCCGGTCGCCACGATCAAGCCGATCAGCCCCACCACCCAGAAGGCAGCATGGTCGGGCGAGAGCGCCCAGGCCGCCCAGACCGCCAGCGATGCCACGGGAAGCAGCGGAGCCGATCGCCAAGCTCGCAATGCTGTGAGGAGATCGCCCCCGAACGACTCGTGCCGGAACGCGGTGGAACGGTCCTCGATCACTCGGTGACTGTGCGTCCAGGCCCACCCGGGGTCAAGACCGTTCCGACAACGACCGACCCTTTCATTGCGATGGACGGATGCGGGGACCCGAGCACGACGGTTGGAACGAGACGGGGCGGTAGCCTGATCCGGAGATGAGCGACATCGACGACATCGAGGGCCTCCGCCTTCCCGAGAGCCGCTGGGTGGACATCCAGGGCCCGGTGCACTATCGGGAGTGGCCCGGCCCGCCCGGCGGGCCGACGTTCGTCCTGGTCCACGGACTCGGAGGGTCGCTGCTGAACTGGGCCTTGGTGGCGCCCGGCCTCGCCCGGCACGGCCGTGTGCTGGCCCTGGACCTTGCCGGCTTCGGGCTCAGCCCAGCCCATGGACGTCTGACCCATGTGGGCGGCAACTGGCGGCTGCTCGACGGGTTCATGCACGCCCTCGACGCCGGGCCTGCCATCCTCGTGGGCAACTCGATGGGCGGCATGATCTCCCTGATCCAGGCGGCCCATCACCCCGACACGGTCGATGCGCTGATCCTGGTCGATGCGGCATTCCCACGAACGAACCAGATCCGCGCCCAGTTCGATCCCCGGGTGACCGCACTGTTCGCGCTGTACAGCCACCGCCGGCTTGGCCCCTGGTTCGCCCAGAGCCGGTCGCGCCGCCTGGGCGCCGAAGGACTGGTACGAGAGACCCTGCGGGTGTGCGCGGTCGATCCGTCCAGGATCGATCCCGCGCTGGTGCGGGCCATGGTCGAGCAGACCCGTCAGCGTCAGCTGGCCGAGGACACGATGCCGGCGTTCATGGCCGCGGCCCGATCCATTTTCCGGGCCCAGGTCTCCCCCGGCCGGTACCGAGCGCTGGTCGGCCGCGTCGACCGTCGGGCGCTGGTGACCCACGGGGCCCAGGACCGGCTGGTGCCGGTCTCGGTGGCCCGCGCCGCCTGCGCCGAGCACTCCAACTGGAAACTGGCCGTGTTCGACGACGTCGGTCACATCCCCCAGATGGAGGCCCCGGACCGTTGGCTGCACGCCGTCGAGGTATGGCTGGCGGAACGAGGCGACGAGGCCGCCCCCGAAACCGAAGCGTCGGCCTGAGCCCTACTTGCCCGCGGCCTTGCGGAGCTCGTCGATCGAGTCCTGCATCGCGGAGGCCAGGAACTCGATGTCGGGCAGCGTGTCCCAGTCGGCGGTGAGCCCGAAGGCCATGGTCCCGGCCAGGCTGGTGCAGGCGACCGACAGGCCCATGGCCTCGGCGATGGGCATGACCGGGTACTGGGCCAGTAGCTTCGCTCCCGCGATGTACATCGGGATCTGGGGCCCCGGGACGTTCGAGACCACCAGGTTGATCACCCGGGTCCGAGCGGCAAGCCGAGCAGCCATCGCATGGATGGTGGGCGGCGCCCATGTCCCGATGTTCATCAGGAACTCCGCCCCCACCGCGTAGTGCGACTCCTTGAGGTGTTTGGTCCGCTCGGTGATCAACCGGAGTCGGCGCTTGGCCCCCATCGGGCCGATGGGAAGATCGACGAAGATCGACGACACCCGGTTGCCCATCGCGGATTGCTGGTCCTCCGCCCGGACCGACACGGGCACCATCGCCCGGAGCACCCGGTCACGCGTCGGCTCCCTCCGGCCTCGGAAGAGACGGTGCAAGCCGCTCGCCACCGTGGCCAGCACCACGTCGTTGACGGTTCCGCCCAACGCGTTCTTCACGTCCTTGAAGACCTGGACCGGGGCGTCGACCATGGCGAACCGGCGGTTGGGGCCGACCCTGCGGTTCAGCGGGCTGGGCGGGGCCAGCACGCCTCCACCCAGGATGTCGCGCAGCCCTTCGAGCACCTCTCCGATCTGGGCGGCCACCCGGGTCGGCGCCGCCCGGGTCCGCTGGGCGAGATCGATCAGTCCGCGGGTGGGGTGGGTGATCTGGTCCTGCAGGGCGTCGCGCAGCAGCTCCAGCCGGCTGGGCTCCACCTCCGGCTCCCACGCGGGCGGGGTGAGGATCTGCGTCTGGGCGCCGAACTCGTAGACGGCCGACGCCAGGTCGATGGCGGCCATCCCGTCGACCATCGCGTGGTGGACCTTGGTCAGCAGGGCGATCAGGCCGTCCTGCATCCCCTCGATCAGATACAGCTCCCACAGCGGCTTGGTCCGGTCAAGCGGCCGGGAGATCACCCGCTGGACGTAATCGATCAGCTCGACCCGCCCACCAGGGGTTGGGAGTGCGGCCCGGCGAACGTGGAAGGAAAGGTCGAAGTTCCCGTCGTCGACCCACACCGGGCGGCCCGAGGCCAGCGGGGGGAACAAGACCTTCTGGCGGAACCGGGGAGTGAGGTGCAGCCGGGACCCGATGACCTCCGCCAGGTCCTTGTAACGCAGCACGCCGTCCGGACGTGTGGACGGGTCAAGCACCGCCACGCCCCCCACGTGCTGGTGCACGACGGGCGTCTCGAGATACAGGAACGATGCGTCCTGAGGACCCAGCCTCTCCACGGCGGCCTCCCTCGTGCGGCATCGAGGAGTGTGCGAGGCAGCGAGGCTACACCCCCTGTGGCGAAGGCGGCCTCTCGCGTTATGGTCGGGCCATGAGGGGACAGGAACCCCCGTGGGCCGTCGTCGCCGAGCTGCCCCTGATCGGGCCCGGTGGCGAGCCGGTCGACTTCCGGCGGACGCTGTACTCGCACGGCGTCGCCGAGCTGCCACCCATGCGCATCGACGAGCCGACCTGGACGTTGGAGCTGACGCTCCCCGTCGAGGGAGGGTCTCCTCGAACGGTGCGGGCCGTGGAGGCGCGGCGGGGAGTCGCCGAGATGGCGGTGCTCGGGCGGCGGCCGGGTGTGAGGACGGTTCGGGCTCTCGAGGCCGGGCTCCGCCACATCCTCGCCCTCGACGAGGACCTGTCGGCCTTCTACGCGGCCGCGGCGAAGGATCCGGACCTCGCCTGGGCGGCGCTCGGAGCGGGCCGGATGATCCGGAGCGCCACCGTGTACGAGGAGATCGTGAAGACGATCTGCACCACGAACTGCGCGTGGTCCGCCACCGTGCGCATGGTCGGCGCCCTGGTGGAGCACCTGGGCCGGCCCGCCGCGGGCGCCCCGGCCGATGGCGCGCGGGGGCGGGCGTTCCCCACGCCCACCGCGATGGCCGACGCCGACGAGGTCTTCTATCGAGAGATCGTGCGGGCCGGGTACCGGGGCGCCTACCTTCGGGCGCTGGCGCGATCCGTGGCGGACGGCTCGGTCGATGTCGAGGCGCTCGGTCGCTCGTCTAGTGACGACCTGTCCGACGAGGAGGTGGAGGCCCGCCTCCTCGCCCTGCCCGGCGTGGGGCCGTACGCCGCCGCCCACGTGATGATGCTCATCGGACGGTATTCGCGACTGATCCTCGATTCGTGGACCAGGCCCACGTACGCGAAGCTGATCGGGCGGAAGACCGTGAGCGACGCGGCCATCCTTCGCCGGTTCAAGCGGTACGGGTCCTACGCGGGCCTGGCCTTCTGGCTGTTCCTCACTCGGAGCTGGGTCGCCGACGAGCCGGCCGAACCCGGCTCGCCAGCGCGGGCGTAGGGTCCCCCACATGTCATCGAGTGAGGACCTGACCGGGCACGTCGCGCTGGTCACCGGAGCGAACCACGGCATCGGCGCGGCCACCGCGTCGGCGCTGGCAGCCAGCGGCGCGTCGGTCGTGCTCGGCGTCTGGCGGATCGAGGATCCCTTCGATTCCGGAATCCCTGAGGCCTACCGGCGAAACCGCGCAGCGGGGCCCGACGACGCCCTGTCGTCCATCCGGGATGCCGGAGGCCGGGCCACCGCCGTCGAGGCCAACCTGGCCGACCCCAGCAGCGCGGTGGTGCTCTTCGATGCTGGCGAAGCGGCGTTTGGGCCGGTCGACATCCTGGTCAACAACGCGTCCGGATGGATCGCGGACACGTTTCGCTCCACCGGGACGGACCGCCTGGGCCGATCGCTCCAGCGCGTCTCGGAGACCACGATCGATCGCGTTGTCGACATCGATGCCCGAGGGGCGGCCTTGCTCATCGCGGAGTTCGCTCGGCGCCACATCGACCGGGGCGCCACCTGGGGCAGGATCATCGGGCTCACCTCGGGGGGATCCTCGGGCTTCCCCGGGGAGGTCTCCTACGGAGCGGCGAAGGCGGCCCTCGAGAGCTACACCCTGTCGGCGGCCCTCGAGCTCGCTGCCTACGGGATCACGGCCAACCTCGTGCATCCGCCCGTCACGGACACCGGATGGGTCACCCCCGAGGTCGAAGAGGCTGTGCGGGAGAGCCCCGACCTGTTCCACATCGCCTCCCCGGAGGAGGTGGCCGACGTCATCACCTTCCTGGCATCGGACCGAGCCCGACTGATCACCGCCAGCGTCGTTCGGCTCCGGTGAGCGCCGTTTGCGATCACGGGATCTGCGGTTCTCCTTCAGGCACGCGACGGGCCAGGGACGCGGCCACGGCTCCGGCCAGGATGAACAGGCCACCCAGCACGGTGAACCCGCGGATGGTCTCATCCAGGAAGATCGCGGCCAGCACGGCCGCGGTCAGGGGCTCGGTGGCGGACAGGATCGAGGTGCGGACCGCGCCCAGCCGCCGGAGGCCGGCGAACAGGGCGACGAAGGCGGCGGCCGTGAACAGCGCCATCCCCGTCACCGGCACCCACTGGTGCGATCCGTGGGGCAGCTCCGCACGGCCGGTCACCACCGCGAAGAGCGCCAGCCCGGCCCCCGCCGATACGCTCACCCAGATCGACCCGACCAGGGAGTTCGTGGCGTTCAAGACGGCGTCCGCTCCGGTGAGATACAGCGAGAAGGTCACCGCCGAGCCCAGGGCGAAGGCCACTCCCGCCCCGTCGATATCGATGCCTCCGCTGCCCACGACCACCAGGGCGGTCCCGGCGGCCGTGGAGGCCAGCGCGGCTCCCAGGAGCCACCCCGGAAGACCCTTGCCCAGGGCGAACGCCATGACCGCCACGATGGCCGGGTAGGTGAAGAACAGCAGCGTCACCGCGGCCACCGTTCCATGGCCCAGGCCGGCGAAGAAGAACCCAGCCTCCACCGCGTAGCAGCCAACTCCCAGCGCTGCCAGCCGCCACCCTTCCCCCGGCGCCGCGCGGAGGGAGCGGCCCGTGCCGAGAACGACCGATGCCAGCAGGAGCCCCGCGATCAGGAACCGGATGGCCAGGAGGGAGGGGACCGACAGCCCTCCGGAGCGTTCGACGATCTTGCCCAGGACGACCACGCCGCCGAAGGCGAGCGAGGCCACGATGATGAGGACGGCGCCGAGCAGGTCGGCGGAGGGGGTTCGCCGCGTGAGGGGCGAGGGTTCCGTCAAGGGCAGCGCGCGGCGAGCCTCAATCGGGCTCGCCGCCGCTCGGTTCCCTCCTGCTCGATGCCCGCGCGAGCCTGGGTTGACGCGGAAGCTTCGGCCGGTACGCCGACGCCGCCTCCCACATCTCGGCCAGCTTCAGCAACCGGAGCTCGTCCCCCGGCCGGCCCACCAACGTCGTGCCGATCGGAAGCCCATCGGTTGACCATCCCGAGGGGATGTTCAGCGCGGGCAGCCCGGCGAGGTTGACCGAGGAGGTCAACCACCCCGGTCCGATCCGATCGACCTCCACCCTCCCACCCTTTCCCAGCTCGACTCGGGAGGCGTCGGCCGGGAAGGCCGGGTAGGGCGTCGTGGGAACGAGGAGGGCGTCGAAGTCCTCGAGCTGCTCGGTGAACCATCGGGTGATCCGTCCGCGCTCCCGCTCGGCCGCCGCCCGACGGTCCGGCCGGACCGCGTCGCCCTCCTCCAGCCACTGCCGGGGTTGGGGCGAGACCAGGTCTCGCCGGGAACCCTGCAGGTCTGGATAGGCTTCGGCGAACTCGCTGCTGCACAGCACCATCCAGGTCGGGCGAGCCTCCTTGATCCCGGATCCATC
>JBKPBM010000001.1:0-5639 GCA_046744325.1 Actinomycetota bacterium
GGCGTGTAGGCACGCTGGTGGGTGAGCCTGCGGACACCCGAGCCGTCGGGACGCATCACGTACACGTCTCCGTACCCGGGTTCCGAGTAGTCGCGACTCGACTCGAACAGGATGAAACGCCCGTCGGGCGACCAGTCGACCTGCCACCCCTCTCCCTCCGCGGACAGGTCCACCACCTTCGAGCCGTCGGCCTGGGCGACGTACATGACGTGGTCCCCCGTGAGATTCGAGTTGAAGGCGATCCGGGTGCCGTCCGGTGACCACGACGGATACTCCCCGCCCTCCGTGCGTGGCAGCTGCCTGAGCCCCGTCCCGTCCGGCCGGATCACAGTGATGCCCCCATTCAACCCGCTCGGTCCGGCGAAGGCGAGCAGCGAGCCGTCCGGCGACCAGGCTGGCGACAGGCCGGCCGTCAGTGGCCGCTGCCCCGTGCCGTCCGCGTTCATGATCCAGATCTCCGACTCCCCGTTTCGCTCCGATCGATACGCGATGCGTGTGCCGTCCGGGGACCACGACGGGTCGAAGTCGTATCCGGGCGAATGCGTGAGCTGCGTCAGGTCCGTGCCGTCCGCGTTGATGGTCCACACGTCGTCGTGGTTGTCGAACACGATCCGCCCGGAGAGCGACATGGACCCGCCTCCGCTCCTCAGCCCGGAGGCTTCCGATGCCGACGCGGCGGGAGCCGGGCGATCCTGCGACTGGCGGCGCACCGTCCCACCGCTGCACGCTCCCACCACCAGGACCACGAGGAAGGTCGTGAGGATGCGGTCCCACCTCATGCCCCTTCTACTCCCCGGCCGGCCGGGCGGTTCCCCACGGTTCCGCGCCACCGAACTCGAAGGTCGCCCACACGGGGCGCCGCCTTCGTATCTCCGTCACTTCTGTCTCGTCATGGAATGAACGTCGCTCGAGGATCGTTCGGAGAGACCAACGAGAGAGTGATCGACCGATCGAACGGATAAGCCCCAGCCGAAGGGAGCCTGCTCATGGCCATTCGCGAAGACGCCTTCCAGCCCAGGTCTGAACCAGAGGCCAATTCTGATGCCGACCCTCGGCGCTGGAAGGCCCTGTTCGTGCTGGCGCTTGTCCAGTTCATGATCATCATCGACATCACGGTTGTGAACGTCGCGCTCCCATCGATCCAACGGGCCCTGGGGTTCTCCGGCGGGGGCCTGGCCTGGGTCGTCGACGGCTACGCGCTGATGGCCGGCGGCCTGCTCCTGCTCGGCGGCAGGGTGGGCGACCTCTTCGGAAGGCGGCGCCTCTTCCTGATCGGGGCCGGCCTGTTCGCGGTGGCCTCGTTCACCAGCGGGGCGGCGCAGAACCAGACCATGCTCATCATGAGCCGCTTCGCGCAGGGCGCCGGCGAGGCCCTCGCCTCGCCTGCTGCGCTCGCCCTGGTCGTCCTGCTGTTCACGGACAGCAAGGAGCGCACCCGCGCGCTCGGGATCTGGAGCGGCCTGGCCGGGCTGGGCGGAACGATCGGCGTCCTGATCTCCGGCGTGATCGTCAACTTCATCAGCTGGCGGTGGATCTTCTTCGTCAACGTCCCGATCGCCGCGGTCGCCATCGCGCTGGTCCCGGGACTGGTGTCGGAGAGCAGGGCCGAAGCGACCTCGCGGCGCGTCGACCTTCCGGGTGCGGTGCTCGTCACCGGTGGGGTGCTGGCCCTGATCGACGGGTTCCTCGCCGCGAGTCGCCACTCCTGGGGGTCGGCCTCCGTCGTCTGGCCCCTCGTCGTCGGCATCGGGGCGCTCCTTGCCCTGGTCGTGGTGGAGACCCGGTCCCGAGACCCGCTGATCCCGATGACCTTCTTCTCCAACCGAACACGAGTGTCCGCGAACCTGGCCACCGCGGTGATGGCGAGCGGGATGTTCGGCATGTTCTTCCTGCTGACCCTGTACCTTCAACAGGTGCTCGGGTACTCGCCACTCAAGACCGGGCTGGCCTACGCGCCGTTCGGCCTCGGTCTCGTCGCCGGGATCGGCGTGTCGACCAAGATCCTCGACCGGGTCGGAGCCAAGGCCGTCACCACCGCCGCGCTGGTGATCGCCGGAGCCGGCATGCTGCGTCTCGGGGGGGTCACCGTTCAGGGGTCGTATGTCGCCGACCTCCTTCCGACCATCCTGCTGCTGTCCTTCGGCATGGGGGCCGCGTTTCCGGCGCTCCAGATCGCGGCGCTCCACCAGGTCTCGGCTGAGGACGCGGGGCTTGGCTCGGCCGTCCAGAACACCGTGCTCCAGATCGGGGGATCGATCGGCCTCGCGGTCCTGGTCACGGTGGCGGTGAGGCGAGCGGCCTCCTCGGTCGCGGTCGGGACCGCTCAGGCGGTGGCCGCCACGCAGGGGTACGCCCTCGCGTTCCGCGTGGCCGCGCTCGCCATGTTCGCCGCCTCGGTCGTCGCGTTCGCCCTGGTTCCCGGCCGGCGGGGTGAACCGGTCGCCGAACGTGAGCTCTTCGAGGGCGGACGGCTGGCGGCCGAGGCCGTGGAGGAGGTCGGGTAACCGATGGGGGTGAGGTTTCAGGTGGCCGTGTCGCTCGACGGCTATGTGGCCGGCCCGGACCAGAGCGAGGAGAACCCGCTCGGCATCGGGGGCATGGAGCTGCACCGGTGGCTCTTCGACCTGGAGGCGTGGCGCACCCAGGAAGGGCTGGAGGGCGGGGAGGTCAACGCCAGCACACCGGTGATCGAGGAGGCGCGATCGAACGTTGGTGCGATCGTGATGGGGCGGAACATGTTCGGTGGCGGGCGAGGTCCCTGGAGCGAGGATCCGCCGTGGAAGGGCTGGTGGGGCGACGATCCCCCCTATCACACCTCGGTCTTCGTCCTCACGCACCATCCTCGGGAGCCCCTGGCTATGGAGGGTGGGACCACCTTCATCTTCGTGACCGAGGGCATCGAGTCAGCGCTCGAGCAGGCGAGGGTTGCTGCGGGAAGCCTCGATGTGGAGATCGCAGGAGGGGCCAACGTCATCCAGCAGTACCTCGCCGCGGGCGTCGTGGATGAGTTCGACCTTCACATCGTCCCGATCCTGCTCGGCGGTGGCGAGCGGTTGCTGGTGAACGTCGGCGATCTGAAGCTCGAGCAGGTGCGCGCGATCGAGGCGTCCGGCGTCACCCACATCAAGTACCGCGTCGTTCGATAGACCAGCCGCAGGTGGCCGGCACGTGGCATCAGGGGGCCGTGGTGATGCGGCCGATGTGGGCAAGGACCCCGTCCAGCGGGGGCGGGACGTGGCCGAGATCCAGCGCCTCGACCAGCAATGACGCGTACCGGATCTTCCGGCTGCCGCCGCTTCCCATGAACCGCCGGAGTTGTTCCTCGGTGGCCCGCCCGAGCCACGCCGGCTGCTTCTGAAGCGTGCGGAACGACCCCAGGTCGCCCTGAGCCTCGACCACCCCTTCCACGGCGGCGCCGCCCAGGGCGCGGATCAGCTCGTCCTCCAGGTCCTCCACGCACACGAAGAAACCGAGTGCCTCCATCTCCTTCCGGGTGAGGTCGGTACCGAGGCCGGCCCGCTCCAGCGCGCGCTGGAAGTGGCCCTCCTCGGCGACGTCGCAGAGGCCGGCCACCCCCAGGTCGAAGCCCTGCGGGCCGAACCGTCGGAGGAAGGTTCCGATGTTGGTCGAGCCGCCCATCGGCACGATGGAGACGCCTTCCGCGGGGAGATCCCGCCCACGGCGCTTCGCCAGCGCTTCGAGTGCCCGCTGGTCGCTGACGCCTTCGACGAGCACGACCGCTCGTGGCAGGCCGTCGGAGCTGCGTCTGTCCTGAGCGTCGGTCCCCTGCATCGCTCCCTGGCTTCTCCTTGGCGCCCGTCAGGCTACTGCCCCTCAGGGCCGCGGAACCATGGCGCCGATCCCTTGCATCCCGGCGCATGAAGACGTGGAATACCCGCAGGAGAGCCCGCCCGCAAAAGGGAGGGGAAGCGATGCCGCCACCCACGGTGTACCCGGTCCAGTTCTCGGTCGACTATCCAGACCGGCCACTCAACCGGCTGACCACGGCGTTCCGGATCTTCGTGGCCATCCCGATCCTGATCGTGCTCGGGAGCGTATCGGGATCCACCTGGGGGCGAATCTCTACCCAGCACGGAGCCACCTACGCGCTGCCGGCCGCTGGGGGTCTGTTGTTCTTCGGCCCGCTCCTCATGATCCTGTTCCGGCGGAAGTATCCGCGGTGGTGGTTCGACTTCAACCTCGAGCTCCAGCGGTTCACCAATCGCGTCGTGGCCTACATCCTCCTGATGGACGACCGCTACCCGGCGACGGACCAGCCGCAGGCGGTCCACCTGGACTACGTCTACCCGGATGCGGGCCGTGACCTCAACAGATGGCTTCCCCTGGTGAAATGGCTCCTGGTGATCCCGCACTTCATCGTGCTGGTCTTCCTGTGGATCGCCCTGCTGGTGGTGGTATTCATCGCCTGGCTGGTCATCCTGTTCACGGGGCGGTACCCGAGGGGGCTGTTCGGTTTCGTCGAGGGAGTCATCCGGTGGGGCGCCCGTGTGGTCGCCTACGCGTTCGTGCTGGTCACCGACAGGTACCCGCCCTTCTCCCTGGCAGCGTGAGGCCGGAGGGAGGCTCGCCGCCAGGGTCGAAGGCGTCAAGTGAGCGGCCCGATCGGCCGATGGACAAGATGAGCACGGCATCATGCGGACGTCGACGGAGGTGGAATCGGTGGCAGACGGCTGGCTCGAGACGAGCGTGGAGGCGCACGCCATCAGGCTCCGGTCGCTTCGCGAGGCCACGGAGGTGGTCGACCAGGCGGAGCGTCGGGCGATCCGCCGCGCGTTCGAGGCAGGCGTCTCCGTCACTCGACTGGCCGAGCTCTCCGGGATCAGCCCGGACTCGATCGAACGGCTGGTCCGGGAACCGCTGGTCGCCTGAGCCGGCGCTTCCGTTGGCCATTCTCACCCTGGGATGACCCAGGGGCCCCGGACATCCCGGGGCCCCCAGGGCTTCACACCGCAGACTCCCTCAGACGGAGGCCTGCGTCAGGTAGTTGTCCTGCTGGTTGACGCTCTCCCCGCCGAAGATGCTTCCGAGCACCACCGAGTCCCGGATGTTCATGTTGTAGTGGACGTACGCCGTCCCCTTGTACACGAACACCTCGATGTAGTCGCCGATGAAGAAGCCGCCGAGGATGGGATCGGCCTCTGACTCGTTCGGCACGATCGTGTCCGTCGTCAGGACCTGTCGTCTGACGATGGTCCCGGGCGCTTTCGAGTCGATGGTGACCATCTCGATGTCCTGGGCGTTCTGATAGTCGTCCAGTCGGTTCGTGTACCAGGCCACCACCAGGTTGCTGCTGGACGTATCGCTGGCGATCGAGGGGAAGTAGTCGACGCGGTCCACCGCTGTCTTCGATAACGTGATGATCGAGCTCCACGACGCGCCGTCGTCATCGGAGTAGCGCATCCGGATCCGGGGCTCCTCGCACACGCTGTCGAACAGCCGGAACTTGCACTCGTCCCAGACCAGGAACATGCGAGCGACTCCGTTGACCTTCTTCATCGTGTTCTTGGGCACCGAAGCGATCCGGAAGTCGTTCGCCTGCAGGAACCCACCGAACGGCAGGCCGAGGTCGATCTCATCCGCCGTGTGGACCGGCCCGAAGCAACTGATGTCCTCGCAGC
>JBKPBM010000344.1:0-6650 GCA_046744325.1 Actinomycetota bacterium
GAGTTCACCTTGTCCAGCCAGATCATCTTGGCCTTGGTTGGACCGCCGAGCTGCTGGACCACGTACTGGCCGCCCTCGTAGTTGGCCTGCGACCATCCATGGTCGTTGTACGGACCAACCAGGAGCATCCCGAATACGAACGGCTTGCCCGAGCCGGACGACCCCGAAGTGCCCGGGGATCCCGACGTGTTGGAATTGCTCGACTTCGAGCACGCCGAACCGATCAAAGCGACCAAGGCAACGATTGCCCCGAGCAGAACCCTCCGACGCCGCATGCTCATCGGCGACCCCCTTTCGACTCCCTGCGAACACTAGCAGCGTAGGCGGGGCTAGGAGAAGGCGAATGACCGAGCTGCCCCACTCCTTCGGGACCCTCCGGCCCTTCGGGGAGGAGGCCCCATCGCTCCTCACACCGGGTACGCCTCCAGGGCCTTCAGGTAGCCGTCCCTCTCCTCGTCGCCCACCCAGGCGATGGAGAACGCGTTCCGTTCGAGCTGCCTGACCTGCTCGGTCGTCAACCCGGCCGCCTCCTGGAGGGCCAGCAGGTTCTCCAGGACGTAGCCGTTGAAGTAGGCCGGGTCGTCCGAGTTGATCGTCACCCGGATCCCCCGGTCGAGCATCTCGAGGATCTCCTTCTCCGTGAGCCCGCCCGTGACGTACCGGTTGGAGATGGGACAGACGGTCAGGCCCATTTCCAGCCGGGCGATCTCCTCGGCCAGGGCCTCGTCGGCCAGGCAGTCAACGCCGTGGTCGATCCGTTCCACGCCGATGTCGTGGAGGGCCTGCCGGATGTGACCGGTCGCGTCCTCCTGGTGGACGTCGCAGTGCATCGTCAGGTGGTAGCCCTCGGACCGGGCGCGGGCGAAGACCTCCTTGAACTTGACCGGCGGGTTGTCCTTCTCGTCCGAGTCCAGCCCGACGCCGACGATCCAGTCCTTGAACGGGAGGGAGCGGTCCAGCGTCTCCATCGCCGACTCGGCGGAGAGGTCCCGAAGGAAGCACATGATGAGCTGGCTGCGGAGCCCCAGCGCCTGTTCGGCCTCCACCTGGGCCCGATGGAGCCCCTCGATGACCACGTCGAACCCGACCCCGCGACTGGCGTGCGCCTGCGGGTCGAAGAACACCTCCGCGTACGCGACGTTCTGCGCGGTGGCCCTGCGGAAGTAGGCCATGGCCAGGTCGAAGAAGTCCTGCTCCCGGACCAGGACGCCCATCCCCTCGTAGTACACGGCCAGGAACGACGGCAGATCGTGGAAGTCGTACGCCGCCCGCATCTCGGCCACGGACGCATAGGGGAGCGTGATCCCGTTCCTTGACGCGAGCTCGAACTTGAGCTCCGGTTCCAGCGTCCCCTCGATGTGGAGATGGAGCTCCGCCTTCGGCGCTCCCTCGATGAATCGCCGGATGTCCTCGTCCACCCGCACCGCCCCCTTTCGACCCAGGTACTCGACAGGAGCCTATCTTGCCGAGCGGGCCGGGCGGACGAGAAGGCTGCTCAGGGCCGCACGTATCGGATGAACCGGGCGACGTCGAGGGCCGCTCGCCGGGATGCATACGAGTCCGGCAGCAGGGCGACCTGATAGGTGACCGCGCCGTGGCGCCACGTCAGCATGACGTGTCCGCCGAGGATTGACGTCGCATCCGCGCGACACCGCACCAACGTCCCGACGTCTCTCCCCACGGCCGCCACCCCGATCACCGGACCCCGTTCGCAGGACGCATCGGAGGACGGATCGGGGGGCCGTGACGTCGGAAATCCTTCGACGATGAGGTCGCTGACGGCGCTGCCGTCGCCCGGACTCCAGAAGAGGAAGAGGGATCCCCCGTACGGATCGACGCATCCCGGGTTCGTCGACGCCGGCGGGGGAGGTCCGCAGGCAGAGGGCTTGGAGCCTCGTGAGGGCAATGGGAGCAGCGTCGGACACGGGACGACGAGCCCCACGACCCGTGCAGCCCGAGGACACGCGCGCGTCAGGGCGTCCGAGGCGGGGCCCAGGTAGACGTCCTCCTCCTGGAGGATCCCGGGCGGGGCGGGAGCCAGGGCGTAGCCCGCCGTGAGCGCGTCCGCCTCCGTGGCGAAACAGGACGATGGCGGGAGCCCCCGCATGGGTGCGATGGGGTAGTTCGTCGGAAAGAAGAGATTCGAGCCGGAGAACGCGGCGACCGGTGCGGTGGCCGGGCACTCGAGATGGCCGGACGCGTCGATCGGGACGACCTGCGAAGGGGGAACGGGCAGGGTTGAGGGCGGCCTCGACGTCACCGGAAGCCGGCCACCCAGGGAAAGAATCCAGAGCAGCCCGACGGCGGCGAGAAGGGCCAGGGCCGTCGTGGCGAACCCGGTGGGCTTCGGTGACGTCTTCACCTCCCCTGCCCCTCCCTCACCCCTGGGGTCGGCCGGCGCATCGGGATCAGTGTGCCGCAATCGAGGCTCAGCGTACGGGTCGCGGACATAGGGCACCCTACCGTAGGGTGCCCGGGTGGCCTGCGTCATGGTCTACGGACCGCTCGGGCTGGGCGAGGCGACCGACGATCGCGTCCCATGCTGCTGATCAGAGGCGGCATCCTGGTCGACGCGACCGGAGCGCGCGCCGGGGATGTCCTGGTGGACGGCCAGCGCCTCCGTGCCGTGGGTCCGGACCTGGAGGCTGCGGGGGCGCAGGTCATCGATGCCAGCGGTGCGCTGGTCGTCCCTGGGGCCATCGACGTCCACACGCACTTCGACCTCGCCGTCGGGGCGGTGCGATCGGCGGACGACTTCGAGAGCGGCACCATCGCGGCGGCATGTGGAGGGACGACGTGTGTCGTGGACTTCGCAGGAGCCGGCCGGGAGCCGCCCGAAGAGGCCCTCGAGACCTGGCATGCCAAGGCCGAGGGCCGGGCGGCCATCGACTACGGGTTCCACCTGACCGTTACCTCGGTCCCCGGGGACCCGGGCGAAGCGCTGGCCCAGTTTCGATGGTTCGTCGAACAGGGCGTGACCAGCGTGAAGCTGTACATGGCCTATCCGGAGCGCCTGATGGTGGACGACGACACCCTCGGGCGGGCCTTCGCCGCGGGGAGGGAGGCGGGAGTCCGGGTGTGCGTGCACGCCGAGGACGGGCTCGAGGTCGAGCGATTGATCGCGCGGGCGATCGCGGAGGGCCGCACCGGGCCCTCGGCGATCGTCTCGGCCCGACCGCCGGCGGCGGAAGCGGCCGCGGTGACGCGGGCGGCCGCACTTGCCCGGAATGCCGGCACCTCCGTCTACGTGGTCCACCTCTCGAGCCGGGCGGGCCTCCAGGCGGTGAACGCGGCTCGGGCGGAGGGAGCGACCGTCGTGGCCGAGACCTGTCCCCACTACCTGATCCTCACCCAGGACCGGCTCGGCGGGCCACCGGAAGAGGCCCAGGACTTCGTCTGCCAGCCTCCGGTTCGCACGGAGGCCGACCGTGAGGCGCTCTGGAACGGGCTGGTGGACGGGTCCGTCCAGACGGTGGCCACCGACCACTGCCCGTTCACCCGGTCGGATCGTCGACACGGGACGGGCGCCGTCGGTGAGAGGTGGGCGGACTTCCGGCAGATCCCCGGAGGGCTGCCGGGGGTGGAGACCCGGATGTCGCTCGTCTACCAGGGCGTGCGGCAGGGCCGTCTCTCCCGGCAGCGGTGGGTCGAGCTCGTGGCATCCGAGCCGGCGCGGCTGTTCGGCCTGGCCCACCGGAAAGGCGCCCTGGCTCCCGGGCTGGACGCCGATCTGGTCGTCTTCGACCCTGGGGCGACGAGAAGGCTCGACGCGGGCGAGCTGCACATGCGAACGGACCACAGCCCCTATGAGGGCATGACGGTGACGGGGTGGCCCGCCTTGACCCTCTCTCGCGGGAAGGTCGTGGCCAGGGAGGGCCGGCCGGCCGACGCGCCACCGGGCTGGGGCCGGTTCGTCCTGAGACAGGCCGTGGGGTCCTAGAGGTACCCGGCGCAAGGTAAAGACACGGTGAAGCCCCGCCCCCGACGTAGAGGGAAGCCTGAATGAAGGTCCTCCGCCGCAAGCTCACCTCGGCCTTCACCCGTAATACCCTCGACTGACGTCCCTCGAGAGCGTGCCGGCCGTGGGACGTCGGAAGAGGGGGCGGCGACGGGAGCCGCCCCCTCGCTCATCTGGGGCGTTGACACACGCGACCGGCCCGCTCCACGATCGCCCGGTGAGCTGGCGAGCCTTCGAAACGAGGGCGCCCGAGGTGGCCGCCTTCGCCGCCCAGCAGTTCTCTGAGGCCGGCGTCGGCCTGCTCGGAACGATCCGGCGGGATGGCTCTCCCAGGATCAGCTGCGTCCTGCCCTTCGTCATGGACGGCGAGCTGTACCTGGGCATGCTGTGGCGCTCCCGAAAGGCCCTCGACCTGCTCCGGGATCCCCGACTCACGCTCCGCAACGCAGTCTGCACGAACACCGGGAACGAGGTGGAGATCAGCCTGCGGGGCCGGGCCGTCGAGGTGACCGACCCGGCCGCGCGGTCCCGGTACGTGAAAGCCCTGTGGGATCGAACGGAGTGGAAGGAGCCCTTCCATCTCTTCTCCGTCGACGTCGAGGGAGCCTCACTCGTCCGCTACGGGGCCGGGCAGCAGACCGTCACCGTCTGGCCCGAGGGGAAGGTGTTCAGCCGGTCCTATTGAACTGGTTGGAACGGCGTCGCCTCAGGCCTGGAGAGGGACCAGCTCGAAGTTCACGGTGTCGACCAGGCCGCGGTCGGTGATCTTGAGCTCCGGGATGACGGAGAGGGCCAGGAACGACATGGCCATGAACGGCGCGCGAAGGGACACGCCGAGGGAGCCGGCCGCATGCTCCATGGCTCGAACCTGCGCGGCGACCTCCTCCGCCGGGCGATCCGAGAGCAACCCGCCGATCGGACACGGCACCTCGGATAGCACCCGGCCGCCCTCCACCGCGACCTGGCCGCCGCCGAGCTCGGCCAGGCGGTTCACCGCGCCCGCCATGTCGGTGTCGTCCATCCCCACCACCACGACGTTGTGCGCGTCGTGGGCGTGGGTCGAGGCCAAGGCTCCGTGCTGCAAACCGAACCCGGTGACGAACCCGATCCCGATCCGCCCCGTCCCCCGGTGGCGCTCGACCACCGCGATCTTGGCCAGGTCACGGTCCGGATCGGCCAGGGCCCGGCCGTCGCGGTGAAGCGGCTCTGCCACAAGCGCTTTCGTCACGAGCTGGCCGGCCTCGACGCCGATCACCCGCACCTGCCCGTCGGTGTCCACCCGGAACGCATCGGCGTCAAGCGGCCCCACCCGGACGCTTCCCCGCATCCAATCGGGTGCCGTGACCTTCGGGATGGCCACGGGACGGCCGTCGGCGGCCACCAGGCGACCTCGCTTCCATACGGCATGTGGCCGGAAGCCCACGAGGTCCGGGACCGCCACCACGTCGGCCAGGTAGCCGGGCGCCACCGCTCCGTGGCGGTGGAGCTGGTGGCAGCGCGCGGCCAACAGCGTGCCCATCACGATCGCGTGGTACGGCGGGCATCCCAGGGCAACGGCCTTGCGCATCACGTGATTGATGTGGCCCTCGTCGAGGAGCTGGTCCGGCTCCCGGTCGTCCGTGCACAGCAGGCAGTTCCACGGCCCGAACTCCTTCACCAGGGGGAGCAGCGCCTCTAGGTTCCGGGCCGCCGAGCCCTCGCGGATCATGATCCACATGCCGAGCCGACGCTTCTCCAGGGCCTCCTCGTAGGTCGAGCACTCGTGGTCGCTCCGCACGCCGGCGGCCAGGTAGGCGTTGAGGGCCTTGCCGGTGAGGCCGGGCGCGTGGCCGTCGATGTGACGGTCCCCGGCTCGCCGGGCCGCCTCGATCTTGGCCAGGACGCCCGGCTCGCCTGTCACGACGCCGGGGAAGTCCATCATCTCGGCCACCCCGATCGCGTTCGGCTCCTCGGCCAGGAACCGCTCGATGTCCGCCGCCTCCACCGTGGCCCCGTTCGACTCGAATGGACTGGCCGGCACGCACGACGAGACCATCACGTAGTAGTCGAACGGCACTCCGTCCGCGGCGGCGAGCAGCGCCCGCACGCCATCGAGTCCGAACACGTTGGCGATCTCGTGCGGATCGATGACGACGGTGGTCGTGCCGTGGGGGAGGACGGCCCGGGCGAACTCGTCGACCATCAGCTTGGTCGACTCGATGTGCATGTGCCCGTCGATGAAGCCCGGGAGGAGGATCAGCCCATCGGCGTCGAAGGTCTCCTGGCCCTCGTAGCCAGGACCGATGCCTGCAACGTGCTCACCGGCGATGGCGACGTCGGCGTCGAACAGCTCCCCGGTGAACACCGAGAGGACACGGCCGCCCCTGATGACCAGGTCGGCCGGCTCGTCGCCCCTGGCGACAGCCAGCCGATGGGAGAGATCTTCGAGGAACGAGGCTGCAGGCATTTCGAAGGAGCTTGCCACGCGCCCTGAACGTTGACCACCCGCATCGCCGCCGACCCGCGATCATTGAGATCATCGACCCGCGGCGGCTCGCCTTCCCTTGAAGGGATCGAGCCACAGCGTCGTGCCAGCCGCTACTCCCATTGCGATGCCCACGTCCAACGCGGACAGCGGGGAGATCCTCAGCAGATGGGCCAGCGGCCCGACGTACAGCGCCAGGGTCAGCACCGCCAGCGTCCCCGCCAGGAC
>JBKPBM010000235.1:0-9044 GCA_046744325.1 Actinomycetota bacterium
GCGCCGCCCACATCTGATCCGTCGCCCCGAACGTCCCAAGAGGTGGGAGCAGCGCCCGCACGGCATGGTAGGGATCCTCGCCGTCACGCCAGGTGGCGATCTGGAGCAGGCCGCCGGCGGGCGAGGCGGCGGCACGCGGGAGCTCGAGCTCGGGCACCAGCAGGACCGGGTCGTGTCCGGGTCGCATGACCAGGGCCGTGATCCGCTCCAGGGGCGGCGGGTTGTACCCCACCAGGTACACGAGATCGGGACCGGGGGTGACAATGACCGCATCCACCTCCTTGGCCTGGGTCTCCCGGCGTGCCCTGGCCAGCCGGTCGGCGTAGTTGTGTCCCATCCCGCCGATGATAGTCGGCGGGCCTACAGGCCCGTGTAGGCCACCACGCTGCGGTTGACTGCGTCATGGGCGGCGCGCGCCACGACCGCAACCTCCGGGTCGGCCACATCCTCGATCTGCCGGAGCAGGTCCAGGAGCTGCTTGCAGTTGCGGACGAAGTCGCCGGCAGCCATCCCCGAGATCTCCAGCACGTCGTCCAGGGGCTTGCCCTCCGCCCAGGCGAACACCACGGGGACGAACCCGGGATCCAGCTCGCGACACAGCTCCACCTGGTGCTCGTCCTCGATCCGGCGGATCTCCGACCACACCTCGGAGAGCGCTCGGAACCGGGTGCGCACAGCCGAGGTCGGGAAGTCCGAGCGGCGAGGGACCCGTTCGCGCGACTCGTAGACAGCAGTCGAGGTCAGGGCGGCGAACTCGGACGGGGACAGCCCGCCGAACAGCCCGCGGGAGAGCGCTTCGGCCACCAGGATGTCCCCCTCCGAATAGACGCGCCGGAGCCGCTCGCCCTTCTCCGTCAGCAGCCCATCCTCCACGTAGCCCAGCTCCGACAGCACGGCCAGCACCCGATCGAACTGACGGCCGAGCGTCTCGGTGCGCGAGCGGATGCGGCGCTCCAGACCGCCCAGCTCCCGCTCGAGCCGGGTGGCCCGAGTGGCCCACCGCTCGTGCTGGCTCCGGTCCGGGCACGAATGGCACGGGTGCCGCCCCGCCTTGCGCTCCAGCTGCGCGGCGCGCTGTTCGGCCGCGGCGTCAACGGACTCCCGCCGGGGCGCCGGCCGGCGTACGCGCAGTGCCACCAGCTGGGCGGCCAGGTCCCGGCGGTAGCGGGCGCTGCGCGCGCTGCCGGACCTGGGAAGCTCGATCCTGGCCACCGCCTGCGGGGGCCCGTCGAAGTCCGACGGTCCCAGGCGGTAGGCCCGCCGCTCCTGCGTCAGCACGGTGGGGCGTCCCTCGCGGTTCGCCAGCACCACTCCCAGGCCCCGCCGCCGGACCGACGGCACGAAGATCACGTCGCCCGGACGCAGGCTCATCAGCGAGCCGCGCACCGCCTCCTCGGACACCCGCTCCCGGCCGCGCTTGGCGTCCTGCCGGATCCGCTCGGCCCGCTGGCGCAGCGCCCAGTACTCGGCGAAGTCGCCCCGGTCGCAGCGCATGGAGTCGCGGTACCCCTCGAGGTACGCGCGGTCACGCTCGAGCTGACGCTCCAGCGTGACCACCCCGCGGTCGGCCAGGAACTGGGCGAACGAGGAGTTCAGCAGGTGATGGGCCTCCTCCAGCGTGTAGTTGCGCACCAGGTTCACCGCCATGTTGTAGGAGGGCCGGAACGAGCTGCGCAGCTCGTAGGTCCGGGTCGAGGCGAGACCGGCCACCCGCTCGAACGGGACCTGGGTCTGGTACAGCACCACGGCGTACCCGATCTCGTCGATCCCCCGGCGTCCGGCCCTCCCCGTGAGCTGGGTGTACTCGCCGGGCGTGAGGAGCTCGTGGCGCTCGCCGGAGAACTTCCACAGGTCCTCGATGACCACGGTCTTGGCCGGCATGTTGATCCCCAGCGACAGGGTCTCGGTGGCGAACACCACCCTGACCAGGCCCGCGGCGAACAGGTCCTCGACGATCTCCTTGAACGCCGGCAGCATCCCCGCGTGGTGGGCGGCCACGCCCGCGGCCAGGGATTCCCGGAACTCGTAGTAGCCCAGGGCCTCCAGGTCCTCGTCTGGAAGCCACGCGGCCTGGGTGTCGACGAACTGCCGGATGTGGGCCTCCTCGGCCCGCGAGGTGAGATGCAGGCCGGCCCCGATGACGTAGCGGACGCTGGCGTCGCACCCTGCCCTGCTGAACACGAAGTAGATCGCGGGGAGCATGCCCTCCTGGTGCAGGAGCTCGACCACCTCCTCGCGCTTGGGGACGAAGAAGCGGCGGTGGCCCTCCCGAGGCCGCTGGACCCGTTCGACCACCGTTCGCCCGTACCGGCCCGAGACCCGGGCTGCGACCTTGGTCTCGCGCTGGGCCAGGGACACCAGGTACGGGTTCGCGGCGAGAAACCCGCCGCTCTCGACGTGCATCGGGTGCAGCTCGCGCCCCACCAGGTACAGGTTCTCCAACGGGACCGGCCGGCGCTCCTCGATGACCACCCGGGTGGGGCCACGGAGCGCCCCGATCCATTCGCCGAACTCCTCCGCGTTGGACACGGTCGCCGACAGGCACACCATGGCCACCGACAGGGGCAGGTGGATGAGGATCTCCTCCCACACCGCGCCCCGGTAGGGGTCCTGGAGGTAGTGGACCTCGTCCATGACCACGACCTCAAGGCCGTCCAGGGTCCGGCTGCTGTCGTAGAGCATGTTGCGGAGGACCTCGGTGGTCATGACCACCACCGGGGCTTCGCCGTTGATGGAGTTGTCGCCGGTCAGCAGGCCGACCCGATCGGCGCCCCACCGCCCGGCGAAGTCACCGAACTTCTGGTTCGACAGGGCCTTGAGGGGGGTGGTGTAGAACGCCTTCCGATGGTGACCGAGGGCACGCTCGATCCCGAACTCGGCCACCACCGTCTTCCCCGACCCCGTGGGCGCGGCGACCAGCACGGATTCGCCCTCGTCGAGGGCTCCGATCGCCCTCGTCTGGAAATCATCGAGCGGGAATGGATAGGCCTGAGCGAACCTGGTGCGGCTGGTCATGCCGCCCAGTCTAGGGACCGGCCACCAGCCCGCAGCGCGTCAGATGCTCCCCCAGCAGCCGGTTGAACGCATCGGGGGCCTCCAGGTTGGACAGGTGTCCGGCCCCCTCGATCACCTCGAGCCGGGCGCCGGGGATCTGCCCTCCCATCGGGGTGGTGGCCTCCGGCGGGATCAGGCCGTCCAGGGTGGAGGTGATGACCAGCGTGGGGACGTCGATGTCCGCCAGGTCGGGCGTGGAATCAGGACGTTCGGCCATCCCGAGCGAGGCCGAGGCGATGGCCTCGGCCGGCTGTGCGGCGATGATGGCCCTGACCCGTGCCCATAGGGCCTCCGGCGCCGAAGCCGAGAACAGCGGCGGAGGGGACGCCACCAGGAACCCGTTCCCTTCGGCCTTCAGGCGCTCCGCCAGGGCCCGCCGGCGCTCCTTCCCCGCGTCGTCGTCCGCTCCCGCCCTGGTGTTGGCCAGGACCAGTCCGACGACCCGGCCCCGGTGGCGCCGCCAGAGGTCCAGGGCGACGTACCCACCCATCGAGAGCCCGCAGACGACCATGCGCTCCACCGCCATGGCGTCGGCCGCGTCGACCGCGGCGGCGGCGGCGGTCTCCATGGTCAGCACGTCCACGCCGTCGCTGCCGCCGAAGCCGGGAAAGCTGGGGGCCACGACCGTGACCCGGTCCCGGAACGCCTCGACCTGCCCCTCCCACATCGAGGCATCCAGGGGGAACGCGTGCAGGAGCAGCAATCCGTCGGTCATGAGCGGTCCAATCCCCTTTCGAATCGAGGTGAACGCGGCGCGCGGGGAGCTTACCCGGTGCGACCGGGGACCACGACCCGAAGGGCCGACGGGACGACGGTGAACGTGGCCGGGAGGGGACCGATGCGCTCGCCGTCTCCGTAGACGTCGAACGGCCGCTCCGCCGAGATCTCGATCTCCTTGCCGTGCAGGACGGTCACCTTCGGGTGCGAGACGTGGGTCCCCTTGAACACCTTCGGGAACGTGCGCACGAAGTCCACCTTGGAAACCTCGCCGATCACGCACAGCTCCAGATCGCCGTCATCCGAACGGGCACCCGGCGTGATGTGCATACCGCCGCCGTAGGACGTTCCGTTCCCCACCGCGATCATCATGCCCGGCACGTCATGCACCGCGCCGTCCACGTGAACCCGGAACTGCCCCGGTCGGAACCGGACCAGCGTGACGAATGTCGAGTACACGTACTTCGGCGTGCCCTTGAGGAACCGGACGCCGTTCGCGTGGCCGTTGACCTCAGAGTCGAACCCCGTCCCTCCCACGTTCACGAAGTACCGGGCCCTGTCGGCCGTCTGGACCCTGACCACGTCCAGGCGCCGGACCTCGGGCGATCTCAGGAGGTTGACGGCCGCAAGCGGGTCCTTGCGATCCAGGCCGATGTGCCGGGCGAAGTCGTTGCCGGTGCCGGCCGGGATGACCCCGAAGGCGGCGCCGGTCCCGATGACCCCGTTGGCGCACAGGCCCACCTGCCCGTCGCCGCCGAGCGCAACGATCACCTCCGCGCCGTCCTCCGCAGCCCGCCTGGCCAGCCGCTCCGGATCCTCCGGGCCCGTGCAGATCAGCATGGTGTGCTCGATCCCGATCGAGCGCAGCAGCGCGTCCACCTTCGGGATGAGCCGGGCGCCCTTGCCCCGGCCCGACGTCGGGTTGGCTATCACGGCGACGCGCCCCCCCGCCGCGGTCATGTCCCGCGCTATCCCGAGGCGCTCGGCGTGGGCGACGCGGAAGCCTTCGCCTTGGGGCTCGTGCTCGATGACGGGCTGAGGCTGACCGATGGCGTGGGCGAGGGCGCGCGCTGGAAGGGCGTGACCGGCGTGATGGGGCTCTGGATGCCCAGCGCGCTCTGGATGTTCAGGATCTTGCGGTAGCCCCGGTCGAACAGGCCGCTGGCCTTGGAACCGAGCTGTTTGGCCTGGTCGATCACCGACTTCTGCGTGTCGCCCTGAAGGCCGGCGGCGGCCTCCATCACCGAACCCTCCTGCTGCCACAGCTCGAATGCCTGCGTCATCAGGAACTGCGCGTCCAGGACCACCTGCTGGGTGGCCCCCTTCGCCTGGATGTCCGCCGGGGTGGCCGCTCCGGTCGAGGGTGCCGTCAGGCCCGTCACGCTGAAGTCCGCCGGGATCAGATTGGACACGTTCAGGGACGCCACCCCGCTGGCCGCCTTCTGCGCCGAGTCCTGGACGGCCTTCGCCTCGGTGACGGCGTCCGCCGGCGACAGATCGCCCTTGGCCAGCTTGTCCATGTCGGCACTCAGGTTCGGATAGAACACGTACGCGTCGGGAGGAACGAAGGTGTTGTCCGGGGGGAACTTCGCCCTGAGCTCGGCGGCAAAGGCCTGGACGGCGGCGCGCTCGCGGTCCTTGAGTCGTCGAGCGCCGTGCGCGTGCACCGAGGAGAACACCCCCGCCAGGATCCCTCCAAGCGCGAGCACCCCGATCACGATCCACGTGACTGGCCGGCGCCAGATCGGAGGCTTGCGGATGACCAGCTGTGGCCGCGGCGGGGCGGCCACCGTCCTGCGGCCGCGCGTGCGGCCCTTTCCCTTGATCGCCATTGACAGATGACCCCTCGGCTTATCGTTTCAACAGTCGCGAGACCAGGATGGAGAGCTCGTAGAAGAGTATCAGGGGGACCATCATCGCGGTCATGGTGAACCAGTCCTGGCTGGGCGTGATGACCGCCGCCACGATGGCGATGACCAGGATCGCATAGCGGCGCCACTGGCGAAGTTGCCTGCTGCTGAGCACACCCACCAGGGTCAGGGACACCAGGAGCAGGGGGAACTCGAAGGACCCCCCGAAGGCCAGGATCAACAGCGTGACGAACCCGAGGTACTTCTCGATGGACAGCACGGCGGCCACCCGGGTGGTCCCGGCGAACCCCAGCAGGAACTGCAGCCCCTTGGGCAGGGTGAGCAGGGCGAACCACCCCCCCAGGGCGAACAGCACCAGCGACACCACGACGAAGGGGATGGCGAACCGCCGCTCGCGCCTGGTCAGCCCGGGGGTGACGAATCGCCACAGCTCGTAGAGCACCACCGGCAGCGCGAGGAGCAGGCCGAGGAAACCCACCAGCTTGATCTTGATGAGGAACGGCTCGACCACCGAGAGGTACACCAGCCGACACGGCGCCCGAGGGTCCACCGCCAGCGTCGGATGGGCCTTGATGAAGTCGCAGTAGGGGTTCGACAACAGGTTGAACGTCGGCCGGTACAGCGGCCAGGCCACGGCCATCCCGAGCCCGACGGACGCGATGGCGATGATCAGGCGGGTGCGCAGCTCGTCGAGGTGCTCGACGAGCGTCATGGTGCCGCTTGGGTTCGAGCGCCGGCGGCGCATGATCAACGCCATCGCGTCACCCCAACCGGGATCGCCTCGTCGTCGGGTGCACCGGCCGGCTCGAGGTCAACCGGGTCAGCTCGCCGGGTCCTGGCCCGTCTGGCCCTGCCGTCGGGTGGCTTCATCGCTGGCCGGCTCGTGGGCGGCGCCGTTCAATCCGGCCCCCTGGGGCGCCTCGGCCGCCGGCTCGGACGCTGGGGGTGAGGCCGGCGTGGTCTCGTCGTCGTCCAGGTGGAACGACAACTCGTCGCGGATGTCCTGGGAGGCTCGGCGGAACTCGCGGAGCGACTTGCCCACCGTCCGGCCGATCTCGGGCAGGCGCTTGGGACCGAAGACGATGAGGGCGATGACGAGGATGAGGAGGATCTCCTGGAACCCGAGGTTTGGCATGCGAACTCTCCCGTGCATCGGAGCCGGTCGCGAGGTCCGGCTCCGGGGTCGCTACGAGCGGATTCTACTACCGAGACCGTCGTTGGCGGACCGGAGGCGATCGACGGCCTCCATCCGCTCCTGCGCCTCGATCTGGCCCCGACGGATCTCCTCCAGCGCGGGGGTCACCTCGTCGTGGAACCGTCCGAGGGCGGCGCCGAGGGTCTTCAGATGCCGGATCAGGGCGAGCACGACCACCAGCAGCAGGGCCGTCGTCGTCACGCCGAGCACCACCACGACCAGGATGGCCGCCACGGCCGCAGGATAGCAGGGGGCGCCGGGTCAGTGTTCCAGGAGGGCCCGATAGAGGCGTTCGTCGTCCTTGATCAGGAAGTGGAATCCGATCAGGTCGTCGACGGTGAGCGGGGGACCCTCGGGGCGGCGCTCGGGATAGGTGTCCACGATCTCCTCCTCCGCCGGCTCCTCCTCGACCTCCGGATCCTTGTCCTCGATCTCCACGCCCGCCGACAGCAGCAGCGCCGCCACCTTCCGGTCGGCGGGCTTCTCGATGAGGTCCATGCACCGCGGGCAGGAGAACCGGTAGCTCCCCTCGCCGCTCCTGTCCCGGATCGACAGCAGGATCGCCTCGGGGGTCATGTCGACCTCGCCGCAGTGGGGGCAGGTGGTCCGTATGGTCGTCACGGTGCGGGTATCGGCACGCACCCGGCGCGCTTGAGATTCCCCCGGACTCAATCACCCGTTCGGGGACGGGGATACAACGAAAGGGCCGAGAGGGCAGCCCTTCGGACCATGTCGGCCAGCTCGGGGGGGTCGAGGACCCTCGCCTCTCCCCCCAGCCGAAGGACGAGCTTGGCCACCCACGGAAGGTCCTTGACCGGAAGGGTCACCTCTGTCCAGCCGCCGTCGGCGGGTCGGACCGACTCCACGTCGTAGTACTCAGCCACCCAGCGCCCGCTGGGACCGAGCAGCAGTCGCACCGGGATGTCCCGCTCGGAGCGCGTGTACAGCGGACGGCCCGCGCCCATCAGGCCTCGCGGCTCGAAGGTCTCGCCGGTCTCCCGGGCATCACGGATGCGGTCCGCCCGGAACAACCGCTCGGCGTCGGCCTGATGGTCCCACGCCACCACGTACCAGTTGCCGATGGCCGAGAAGACGTGCTCGGGATCCACCCGTCGCGTGGTGAGCTCCTCGCGGGAGGCGGTGAAGTAGTCGATCTCCAGTCGCTCCCGTCGCTCCACTGCCCGGCGAACCGTCGCCAGGGCCCGGGCGCGGGCCGTGTGCCCCCCCGACCCCACGGCCACGCGACCCTTCAACCCGGACAGCGTGTCGGGGCCCAGGCTCTCCTCGAGCTTCTGCAGGGCCGAGGCCAGCACCGGCGCCTCCTCCAGGCCCGGAGCCCCGAGCAGCGCCGTGCCCTTGAGGTACAGGGCCAGGGCTTCGGACCGGGTCAGCCGAATGGGGCGGGCGAAGTAGTCGGCCATCCCGATCCACACCCGGCCCTCCTCGACCTGGACATCGATCAGGTCTCCGGGCCCATACGGCGGAAGCCCCGAGACGAACAGCAGGTTCAGGTCCTCGACCAGCTCTCCTTCCCCGATCCCGAACAGGCGGGACAGCTCGTCCAGGGCGACCCCGGGGTGCCGGACCACGTAGGGGACCACGACCAGGAGCCGCCGCAACCGTTCGGCGGCGCGACCCGCGGACCGGACGGCCGGCCTAGCCACGCGCGGGCTCGGCGGCGACCGAGCGCAGCCGCTCCACGACCTGATCGCGGATCGAGGCCGGGGCGACCACCCGGGCGTCCTCCCCGAACGACAGCACCCAGGACACGAAGGTGTCGGTCTCACTGGCCGGAACCTCCACCTCGAGCCATCCGTCCTTCCGCGTTCGCAGGACCTGCGTCCCGGGGGTCGAGCCCACCGCCCACCAGGCCACCTTCGGGCTGAACGCGATCCTCGCCCTGGCCGCCGGCCGTCCCAGCCCCCACGGCCCGGCCTCCAACTGCCGGGCCGCGTCGAACCCCTCGGGCGGGGGCGAGGCCGGCCCGATCTCTCGCACCGCCGACAGCAGGCGGGACAGCCGGAAGGATCGCAGCTCGCCTCTGGCCCGGTCCCGGCCCACCAGGTACCAGTTGCCGCTGCGAAAGACCAGGGCGAACGGATCCACGTCGCGCTGGCCAGGCTTCCCCTGGGCGGGCCGGTACCGGAAGCGCAGGGCCCGCCGGCGGGCCAGCGCGTCGGCGACGGCACCCAGATGCGGCCCGGTGG
>JBKPBM010000321.1:0-3174 GCA_046744325.1 Actinomycetota bacterium
CCTGAGGGCCACGCGCATCCTTCAGGTTCAGCGTGATCGACCGCTTGCCGCGGTTCAGCGCCCGGTGTGCCGCACTCTGCCCGTCGACCAGGGGCGGTGACCAGCGGATGTAGTCCCCTCGGCCGGGCTCCTCGACCTTGATCACGTCCGCCCCGAGGTCCGACAGGAGCAGGGTGCAGTACCCGCCGGGGAGCAGGCGGGTCAGGTCGAGCACGGTCACGCCCGACAGCGGTCCCGGGCTCACCAGAGGCCGGTCACCTCCCTCATCGTTCCATCGCCCGGGGGCGATGCTCGTCCATGCGGCCGGCTCGGTTCAACTCCGGCCCGGCCGGCCTGGCCATAGCGGGCGGTTCGTTTCCCCTGGTCACGGGCTCAGTCTGGCTCAACCGGATCGGATTTCTTGGTCTGCAGGATTGGCCGGTCGCTCCTGCGGGTATTGGAGGGTCCGGTTCCCAGGTGGAGCGGCTTCGGCCGCCGGAGGACGGAAGCGAGGTGCCGGGCCATGGATTCGGTGCTCTGGGGGGATTCCGCACATTCACTCTGGCCTTCTCGCGGGGCGCCCACTACGATGGACCCGATGCTGGACCTGGACATCGACGTCCTCACCCTGCCCAAGCACGTCAGCCCTCCCGACCACTGGCAAGAGCGCGCCGCGTGTTTCGGCCTGGACCCCGAGATCTTCTTTCCCACCACGGAGGAGGAGGCCGGCCTGGCCCTCTCGTACTGCTCCGCGTGCAGCGTCCGTGAGCTCTGCCTGGCCTGGGCCGTGAAGAACGGCGAGCGCTACGGGGTGTGGGGCGGGACCACCGAGCAGACCAGGCGTCGCCTGATCAGCCAGGTCGCCTAGGTCCCTTCGCCTTCCCCCGGGGGACGGATCGGGCCCCACCTATACTTGGCCCCATGGAGCGAGCGGTCATTCTCGAGGGTGCCCGCACGCCCGTCGGCAAGTTCCTGGGCGCCTTCTCCGACGTCCCGGCGGTCGATCTCGGTATCCGCGCGGTCACGGCGGCAATGGAACGAGCCGAGATCCCGCCCGTGGACGTTGACGAGCTGACCTTCGGCCACGCGCGACAGGCCGGCAACGGCCCGAACCCCGCCCGCCAGGTCGCCTACCGCAGCGGGTTGGGCGAGGAGAAGCCCGCGTTCACCGTGAACATGGCCTGTGGCTCGGGGACCAAGGCCGTCCAGCTGGCCGCCGAGCAGATCATGCTGGGCAACGCCGAGGTGGTCGTCGCCGGCGGCCAGGAGAACATGACCCGCACGCCGTTCCTGCTGGACCGGATGCGGTTCGGCTACCGGATGGGCGGGGCCACCGTCTACGACGGGATGAACAGGGATGGGTTCCTCGATCCGCTGTGTGGCCTGATCATGGGCGAGACGGCCGAGAACCTGGCCCGCCGCTACGCCATCCCTCGCGAGGAGCAGGACGAGTTCGCCCTGCGATCCCAGCAGAAGGCCGACGCGACGTGGGACCGCCGAGCCAAGGAGATCGTCCCCGTGGAGATCCCCGGTCCGAAGGGAACCGTCACGGTCGTCGAGCGCGACGAGCATCCCCGGCCGGAGACCACGCTGAAGGGGCTGGCCACGCTGAAGCCGGTGTTCGATCAGCGGACGGGAACGGTCACGGCGGGGAACTCCAGCGGCATCACCGACGGCGCCGCCGCCCTGGTCCTGATGAGCGAGTCTCGGGCACGGGCCGAGGGGCGCGAACCCCTGGCCCGGATCATCGGGTACGCGTCGGCGGGCGTGGACCCCGCATACATGGGTATCGGAGTGGTGCCCGCCACGCGAAGGGTCCTGGAGAAAACCGGGCTGACCCTCCAGGACTTCGAGGTCATCGAGCTCAACGAGGCCTTCGCCGCCCAGGTGCTGGCGTGCGACCGCGAGCTCAAGCTCGACCACGACCGGCTCAATCCCAACGGAGGAGCCATCGCCCTGGGCCATCCCATCGGGATGACCGGGGCCCGCATCGTCCTGACCTGCGCGTACGAGATGCGGGAGAAGGGGTACGCGCTGGGCCTGGCGACGCTCTGCATCTCGGGCGGGATGGGCATGGCCATCGCCCTCGAGCGCGCCTGACATGGTCAACGCGGTCGTCCTGATCCAGTGCGACATCGACTCGATCCCCGAGGCCGCCCAGGCCATCGCCGACATCGAGGGGGTCTCCGAGGTCTACTCGGTGGCCGGCGAGTGGGACCTGGTGGCCATCGTGCGGGTGTCCAACCATGAAGACCTCGCCACGGTCATCCCGGGCGGCGTGGGGAAGGTCGATGGGGTGGTCCGGACCGAGACCCTGATCGCGTTCCAGGTCTATTCGAGGCACGACCTGGAGGCGATGTTCAGCGTTGGGTTCGACGAAGGGGCCTGAGCGCGACTACCGGTTCGAGGTTTCGACCCAGCGGTCCAGCACCTTTGCGGCGCGGCCAGAGTCGATCGATTCCCGCGCGGCCTGCAGAGCCTCGTGAAGCCCGCTGCTGTGGCCGGCGACGGTGAGCGCGGCGGCGGCGTTCAGGGTCACGATGTCTCGGGCAGGACCAAGGTCACCGGCCAGGACCGATCGGGCACGGGCCGCGTTGTGTTCGGCGTCGCCGCCCGAGAGGGCCTCGCCGTCGACCAACGCCAGGCCGAGCGAGACGGGATCGAACTCCTGCTCGTGAACCGAGCCCTCACGCACCTCGCTCACCTGCGTGGGACCGGTGAGCGTGATCTCGTCGATGCCATCCATCCCTCGAACCACGTATGCCCGCGTGCCCCGCCCAGCCAGGACCCCCGCCAGCACCGGAAGCATGCGCGCGTCGGCTACGCCGACCACCTGCGCCGTCGGCCGGGCCGGATTGGTCAACGGGCCCAGGAAGTTGAATACCGTCGGGATCCCCATCTCCTTGCGGGGACCCGCGGCGTGGGCCATCGCCGCGTGGAACACCGGGGCAAACATGAAGGCGATGCCCGCCTCTCCCAGACACCGTTCGACGCCTGGTGGGTCCAGGGCCACCTTGACCCCGAGCGCCTCGAGCAGATCCGCCGAGCCACACCGCGAGGACGCCGCCCGGTTCCCGTGCTTGGCCACCAGCGCCCCCGCCCCCGCCGCCACGATGGCCGCGATCGTGGAGACGTTGATCGTGCCGGCCCGGTCCCCCCCGGTGCCACAGGTGTCCACGACGGGCCCGGGCGCGT
>JBKPBM010000106.1:0-2323 GCA_046744325.1 Actinomycetota bacterium
GCCCGCTTGTGCCGGCTCGACCGCCGCGGGAACCCTCGACGAGCCGCCGCCTAGCCTGGAGGGCCGCCGGCTGGGTCCCTATCGGCTGCTGGCCGAGATCGGCCACGGCGGCATGGGCGCCGTCTATCGCGCGGTCCGGGACGACGACCAGTACCGCCAGCAGGTGGCGGTCAAGCTCATCGTGGGCGGATGGGAGTCGACCTTCACGCACACGCGCTTCAAGACGGAGCGACAGATCCTCGCCAACCTGGAGCACGCCAACATCGCGCGCTTGCTCGACGGGGGGACGAGCGAGGAGGGTTGGCCCTACCTCGTGATGGAGTACGTTGAGGGTCAGCCCATCGACCGCTACTGCGACGCTCACGGACTGGGCACGGCCGAGCGCCTGGAGCTGTTCTGCATTGTGTGCTCCGCCGACCAGCACGCTCATCGCAGCCTCGTCGTTCATCGCGACATCAAGCCGGGAAACATCCTCGTCACCGTGGACGGGACACCGAAGCTGCTCGACTTCGTCATCGCCAAGCTCGTCGACCCTGCCCGGGCCGATGGGAGCCCGGCGACGCGGACGGGGTTCCCGCTCATGACGCCGGCCTACGCGAGCCCCGAGCAGGTTCGCGGCGAGCCGATCACGACCGCGAGCGACGTGTACTCGCTGGGTGTGCTGCTGTACGAGCTTCTGACCGGCGTCCGCCCGTACGAAGTGACCGGCCGGTCTCCCGGCGAGATCCTGAACGCGGTGTGCGGGACGGACCCGGTGCGGCCGAGCGCGGCGGCGCGCCGGCGGAGCGATGCCACAAGGCAGGCGACGGGAAGCCGGTCTCGGGACCTGGAAGGCGACCTCGACGCGATCATTCTGAAAGCCCTGGGCAAGGAGACGGATCGTCGCTACGGCTCGGCCGAGGAGCTCTCCCAGGACATCAAGCGCCACCTGGGTGGCCTCCCCGTGCGGGCACGGAAGGATTCCCCCGGCTATCGTGCCCGGAAGTTCGTTCGGCGACACCAGGTCGCGGTGGCGGGGGCCGCCGCGGCGGTGATCGGTCTGCTCGCCGCGACCGGTGTCGCGGTCCATCAGGCGCGGATCGCCCGTGCCGAACGTGCGCGCGCCGAGCGCCGTTTCAACGACGTCCGCCAGCTCGCCAATTCCTTCCTCTTCGAGTTCCACGACGCGATCAAGGATCTGCCCGGCTCGACGCCCGCCCGCGAGCTCGTGGTCAAGAAGGCGCTCCAGTACCTCGACAGCCTGGCGCGGGAGGCGGGTGGCGACCGCTTCCTGCTGCGGGAGCTGGCCGCGGCCTACGACAAGGTGGGCGATGTCCAGGGCCAGATCTATCACTCGAATCTGGGCGCCACCCAGGCGGCTCGGGCCAGCTATCAGAAGGCCGCCTCGCTTCGCGAGAGCCTGGCCGCGGCGGATCCGAGGGACCCGCAGCTTCGCCGCGACCTGTCGGTGAGTTACACGAAGATCGGCGACATGCTCTGGCTGAAGGGCGATGTGGCGGGGGCGGTGGACATGAGCCGAAGGGCTCTCGTCACCGACGAAGCCCTGGCGGCGGAGGAACCGTCCAGCTCCAGAGCCCGCGAGCGACTGGCGAGCAGCTACTCGATCCTCGGTCTCAGGGAGGGAGCCAGCGGCGACGCCGCGAGGGGGCTCCAGAGCTGCCGCAAGGCGCTGGCCCTCTTCGAGGCCCTCGCGGCGGCCGCTCCGTCGGACACCGCCGTTCGCAGGCAGTTGGCCGATACCCAACGGAGGATCGGCGACATCCTGGAGGGAGCCGTTCGAGACAGGCCGGCCGCCCTCGAGGCGTACCGCAAGACATTGGACATCGATGAATCGCTGGCGGCGGGCAACCCTACGAATACCACCCTCCGCTACCATCTCATGGCCGACTACTTCAACATCGGCGACGTTCGAGCCAGGATGGGCGACCGGACGGCAGCGCTCGCGAGCTATCGCAGGGCGGTCATGATCACGGAACCCATGGCCGCCGCAGATCCGGCCAACGCGCAGTACCGCTCGGCCCTCGGATCGGTCTACCAGCGGGTCGGAGCCATGGAGGCCGAAGTCGGTGAAGTGGACGCGTCCCTCGCGCACCTGCGCAAGGCCTGTCTCTTATACACATCTGACGCTGCCGACGAGGAGCGTGGGGGGGGGGTGGGGGGGGGGGGGGGGGGGGGGGGTGGGGGGGGGGGGGGGGGGGGGGGGGGGGGGGGGGGGGGGTGGGGGGGGCGGGGGGGGGGGGGGGGGGGGGGGGGGGGGGGGGGGGGGGGGGGGGGGGGGGGGGGGGGGGGGGGGGGGGGGGGGGGGGGGGGGGGGGGGGGGGGG
>JBKPBM010000304.1:0-6079 GCA_046744325.1 Actinomycetota bacterium
GGCGAAGGTGGATGCACGGGAGCCGGCGACGCTGCCCGGCGACGTCGCGTTCCGCCTGCACGACACGTTCGGGTTCCCCCTGCCGATCGTCCTGGAGGAGGCGAAGGACGCGGGGCTGGACGTCGACACCGACCGGTTCGACGAGCTGATGCAGGAGCAGCGGGCCCGGGCCCGCGAGGCTGGGAAGAAGGGCGACGCCGATGGCGGGTTGCTGGGCGACATGGCGGCGGCGACCGGGCCGACCGAGTTCCTTGGCTACGAGCGGCTGTCGTCGGAGGGCACGGTGGTCGGGCTGGTCGTGGACGGCGACCGCTCGGAGACGGCGGGCGAGGGGAAGCGGGTCCAGCTGGTCCTGGACCGCACCCCGTTCTACGCCGAGGGCGGTGGGCAGGTCGGGGACAGCGGAGCCATCCGGACGGCGGGTGCCGTGGTTCAGGTCACCGACACCAGGCCCGGGCCCGGGGGGATCATCGTGCACGACGGCGTGGTGGCCTCCGGTGAGCTTCGCTTGGGCGAGGTGGCCGCGGCGGCGGTCGACGCCGAGCGGCGCGAGGCGACCGCGCGCTCCCACACCGGGACCCATGTGCTGCACCACACGTTGCGACGGGCTCTGGGAGAGCACGCCCGGCAGGCCGGGTCGCTGGTGGCGCCGGGGCGGCTGCGGTTCGACTTCACCCACTACGAGAGCGTCCCGCAGGACGCTCTGGAGGAGATCGAGTACGTGGCCAACCAGCGCCTGGCCGACGACCAGGCCGTGCGGGCGTACGAGACCACGCTCGACTTCGCCCGGAGCCAAGGCGCCATCGCGCTGTTCGGCGAGAAGTACGGCGAGATCGTTCGGGTGGTCGAGATCGGCGACTACTCGATCGAGTTGTGCGGGGGTACCCACGTCCGTCACACCGGCGAGGTGGCGCTGCTCCGCCTCCTGGGCGAGTCCTCGATCGGTTCGGGATTCCGACGGGTCGAGGCGCTGGTCGGTCCCGACGCGCTGAAGCAGGTGAACGTGGAGCGCCGGCTGCTGGAGGAGATCGCCGAGGCGGTGGGCACGGGGGATCCGGGCGCCGCGCCCGAACGGGTCCGCCACGCCATGGCCCGGATCAAGCAGCTGGAGAGCGAGCTGGGCCGGCTCCGGAAGGCCGAACAGAAGGAGGAGGTGGCGCGGCTGGCCGCGGAGGCCCGGGACGTGGACGGCGTCAAGCTGGTGTCGAAGGAACTGGCCGACACCGACGCGAACGCCTTGCGCGAGCTGGCCCAATCGCTGCGCAGCCAGCTGGGCGGGCGCTCCGGCGCGGTGGTCCTGGGGACCGGCGCCGGAGGGAAGGCGCTGCTGGTGGCCGCCCTGACCAACGACCTGATCGATCGGGGGCTCACCGCGCAGGCCCTGCTGGACCGGGCGGCCCAGACGGTGGGCGGCCGGGCCGGGGGCAAGCCGAGCCTGGCCATGGGCGGCGGACCTCGTGCCGATGGCGTCGGGGAGGCGCTGGCCTCCATCCCCTCGCGGCTCGAAGAGCTGCTCCGAGGTGCCTGAGCCGACCCCTCGCCGGCGACGTGGCGGCCGGGTCCTCGGGCTGGACCTGGGACAGGCCCGGATCGGCGTGGCGATCTCCGACGACCGGCGGCGGCTGGCGGTGCCGCTGGGGACCATCCGCACCGGCGCCCCCGCCGACGTCAAGGCCGTCGCCGCGATGGTGGCCGAGAACGACATCACCCGGGTCGTGGTGAGCCTGCCCGTGGCCCTTTCAGGTCAGGAGCGGGAGGCGGCCGAGCACGCCCGGGTGTTCGCGGACGCCCTCCGGGGGCTGCTTCCGGTCCCGGTCAGCCTCCAGGACGAGCGATTGAGCACGGTCGAGGCCGAGCGTTCGTTGGCCGCCGCGGGGGTGAAGGGGCGGGCCCGCCGGGACGTGATCGACCAGCACGCAGCCACCGTCATCCTGCAGGCCTGGCTGGACCGCCGGCGCTGACGGGCACGCCGACCCGCCATTCCGTATCCTGTGCGCGATGTTGGAGACCGCGTCCGGTCGCGCCGGACAGGCCCCACGATCGGGGCGACGGAAGAAGGCGGGCCGCCGGCACCGAGGCCTCAATATCCTGCTGGTGCTGGTGTTGTTCCTGGGGGGCATCGCCGGGGGCATGGGAGCGTTCTACTCCTGGGCCACCGGCGCGTCGGGGCCGAAGAGCCAGATCGTGGTGACCATCGCCCACGGGGCCACGGGTGCCCAGGTGGCCGACCTGCTGAAGGAGAAGGCCGTCATCCGATCGACCTTCGCCTTCAAGCTCTTCCTGAGGTTCCGCCACCTGAGCGGCGGGTTCCAGGCGGGCCAGTACCACTTGACCACCAACATGACGGTGGACGAGGCCATCACCGCCCTGAAGGCCGGGCCGTTCCTCGAATCGGTCCTGGCCGGGTTCCCTGAGGGGCTCACGGTGGCCCAGATGTCCGACCGGGTCCAGAAGGAGCTGGGGATCAGCGCGAGGGACTTCAAGAAGCTGGCCACCTCCGGGAAGTACTCGCTCGCCCCCTACCTCCCGGCCGGAACGAAGACGGTCGAGGGGTTCCTGTTCCCCGAGACGTACGACTTCTTGAAGGACGCCACCGCCGACGACGTCATCAACCGCCTGCTGGCACAGTTCCAGACGGAGGTGAAGAACCTCCCCTGGGCGAACGCCCAGTCGCTGGGACTGACCGAGTACCAGGTGGTGGTCATGGCCTCCATCATCGAGCGGGAGGCCGGCACCGACGCCGACCGTCCCAAGATCGCCCGCGTGTTCTACAACCGGCTCAAGGCCGGGATGCCGCTGCAGAGCGATGTGACCGTCCAGTACGCGCTGGGACCCAAGGCCCCGCAACATCTGACCTTTGCCGACCTCAAGGTCAAGAGTCCCTACAACACCTACCTTCGCACGGGATTGCCCCCGACCCCGATCGACAGCCCGAGCCTCGCGTCGATCGAGGCCGCCCTGAACCCGGCCAAGGGGGCCTGGCTCTACTTCATCGGGGTGGGCACTGACTGTCACCTGGAGTTCGCCGACACCTTCCAGCAGTTCACGCAGCTGAAGTCGAAGAGCACGTGCTGAGCGCCTGAACCCCCTCGGGCTAGGGCCAAAGGGCCCGCCCGGCGACCTCGGAGGGGGGGCTGCCTCAAGACCGGTGGTCGGGTCGCCGAGAACTCCGCCAGAGCGCATGTCCACGGATTTCGCGGCGTTGACCGGTGCAGTGGCGGCAGGGCTGCCCGACGTACGGGTCTGCCTGCTGGTATCCCGCGACGGTCTGGCGCTGGGCGTCCATCCCGCCGAGGAGGAGGCCCGCGCGGTCGACGTGTGGGCGCGTCTCGGGTCGTTGGGAGAAGTGGAACGGGGGTTCGTGGTCGTGGGTGCCGAACAGTGGGTGTTCTGTCACCGGGGGCCGTACGGCGCCCTGGCGGTGGCCACCGGTTCGGCGCGCGCGGGGGTGGTCCTTGACCACCTGGAACAGATGCTGCTGGTGGCGGAGGAGTCGCGAGCCCGGCGTGAGGCGGCCCGGCCCGGCGCCCCCGAACAGTCGACGGCCGACATCCCGCGTGGGCCGCGCACCCCGCTGCACCGTGATGCCAGGCCGGCCGGCGAGCCGTCGGCCGCGCCGCGAGCGGGGGCACCCGGCTCGGCAGGAACCCAGCGACCGGCCCCACGGCCCACGGACGCCCCGGCTCCCCAGGCACCGCCCGCCCCGAAGCCGGAGCCCGAGGTGGACAAGATCGCCCTCGCCCGGGAGTTCGCCGGGCTGTTCCGGGTGGCGGAGAGGGATGACGAGGAGCGAGGAACGGAGTGAGCGGTGGCCGCGGCGGCTGAGTTCGACGGGCGCCTGAAGAAGACGAAGAAGCTGGGCCAGGTCCTCATGGAGGAGGGCCTGATCACCGCCGACCAGCTCGAGCGCGCCCTCCTCCAGCAGAGCCGGGACGACCAGCCGCTGGGGCGGATCCTGATCGGGATGGGACTGGTCAAGGAGGCGGACCTGGTGGCCGCCCTGGCCAAGCAGATCGGCTACCGGTTCGTCGACCTCTCCGAGTACACGGTGGATCCGACCACGGCCGCCCTGGTCTCCGAACAGGTGGCCCGGCGGTATCGGGCCATGCCCATCGGGATGGAGGACGGCAAGCTCCTGGTGGCGATGGCCGACCCGGCCAACCTGTTCGCCCTGGACGACATCCGGACGCTGACCGGCCTGGACATCCAGCCCGTGGTGGCCACCGCCGGGGACATCGAGGCGGCCATCCGCAAGTACAGCCGCCTCGACCAGTCCGTGCAGGAGATGGCCTCCGAGGCCGCCGAGGCGGCCGAGGAGGACATCAGCTCGCTGGAGCGCGCGGCGGCCGCGGTGGAGGAGGGGCCCATCGTCAAGATGGTGAACCTGCTGATCACCCAGGCCCTGTCCGATCGCGCCTCGGACATCCACATCGAACCGACCGACCGCGACGTGCGGATCCGCTACCGCGTGGACGGCGTCCTCCACGAGGTCATGCGCTCGCCCAAGAACATCCAGGCCGGCCTGATCAGCCGGCTGAAGGTCATGGCCGACATCAACATCGCGGAGCGGCGGATCCCCCAGGACGGACGGGTGGGCCTGACCGTCAACGGGAAGTCGATCGACCTGCGCCTGGCCACCCTGCCCACGGTGTACGGGGAGAAGGTGGTCATCCGGATCCTGGACAAGAGCTCGGTCCTGCTTCGACTGGAGGATCTGGGGTTCTCGGACCAGGCCTTCACCGCCTACCAGGAGAGCTTCACCAAGCCGTACGGCGCCATCCTGGTCACCGGCCCGACCGGGTCCGGCAAGTCGACGACGCTGTACGCCACCCTGAACATCGTCAACAAGCCGGACAAGAACATCATCACGGTGGAGGACCCGGTCGAGTACCGGCTGCCCGGGATCAACCAGATGCAGATCAACACCCGGGCGGGGCTCACGTTCGCCTCGGCCCTGCGGTCCATCCTGCGTGGTGACCCCGACATCATCCTGGTGGGTGAGGTCCGCGACCGGGAGACCGCCATGATCGCGATCGAGGCGGCGCTGACCGGACACCTCGTGCTGTCGACATTGCACACGAACGACGCGCCCTCGGCCCTTCCCCGTCTGGTGGAGATGGGCATCGAGACCTATCTCGTGGCCAGTGCCATCGACTGCGTGGTGGCCCAGCGGCTGGCTCGTCGCCTGTGCGTGAAGTGCCGAGAGGCGTACCGACCCGAGCCGAAGGAGCTGCAGGAGGCGGGGTTCCCCGAATCGATGTGGGGTGAGATCACCGAGCTGTTCCGGCCGGTGGGCTGCTCGGCATGCGCGAAGACGGGGTACCGCGGCCGGATGGGGCTGTACGAGGTCATGTTGATGAACGAGGAGATCGAGCGCCTGACGGTCGAGCGGGCCTCCTCGGAGGAAATCCGCCGGTCCGCCCGGCGCGACGGGATGATCATGCTTCGCGAGGACGGGCTGGACAAGGTGCGCAGGGGAGGGACTTCGATCCAAGAAGTGCTACGGGTCGTGGCCTGACGTGCCGATGAACTCTCGGACGAGCGTTCGACGGAGGAGGTGTGGCACGAGATGAGCGTGGAAGCCCTGGCGCGGGAGAACGCGGCGGGAGACGTGTCTGTCCAGGAACTGCTGGGATTGGTGCTCGACTACGACGCGAGCGACCTCCACCTCACCGCGGGCGCGTCCCCGACCATTCGGCTGCACGGCGACCTCAAGCCGCTCGCCCAGTATCCGGCGATGGATCCCGAGCAGCTCCGCCGGATCATCTACGCCATCCTCACCCAGCGCCAACGGGAACGTCTGGAACAGGAACTCGAGCTCGACGTCTCCTACTCGCTGCCGGGGAAGGCCCGGTTCCGGGTCAACGTGTACTTCCAGCGCGACTCGATCGGCGCGGCGTTCCGGCTGATCCCGTTCGTGATCCGGTCGGTGGAGGAGCTTGGGCTCCCGCCGCAGGTGGCCGACTTCGCCCGTCTGCCTCGGGGCCTGGTGCTGGTCACCGGGCCCACCGGCTCGGGGAAGTCGACGTCCCTGGCCGCCCTCGTGGACATCGTGAACACCGAGCGAGAGGTCCACATC
>JBKPBM010000043.1:0-4763 GCA_046744325.1 Actinomycetota bacterium
CCACCGGGCAGGACGCGACGGCCCAGGGGATGGCCTGGGTCCTTGAGGACTTCCAGTGCGGCTCGGTGTACAAGCCGATCTATCTGGAGACCCAGGCCGCCGTGTCGCTTGCGACCATCCTTCTGGCCGGCGCCACGCCACCGTCGGACCTGGTGAACGGCACCACCACCGACCCGACGAACGCAAGCACCACTGAGCCGGCGGTGCTGCTGACCCCGGTGTGGGTGGACAAGACGAACATGGAGCAGACGGTGGTCAAGGACGGGTTCGACACCGCCAAGGCCATCTGCGACATCGCCGGAGCCGACCTCTGCCAGGCGAACGGGATCTCGTGATTGCCTGATGGCCGCCTGTGAACGACGCCTCCTCGGGCGCGTCGATGGATGACCCCGGAGGGGTCGTCCCGCCCGCGCCCGGAGGGGCGTCGGTGGAGGCTGGGACCGACGGAGCTGAGCCCCTGCTGAAGCTGCGGGGGATCGACAAGCACTTCGGGCCGGTCCAGGCGCTGACCCAGGTCAACCTGGACCTGCCCTCGGGCCTGGTCACGGGGCTGTGCGGCGACAACGGCGCCGGGAAGTCCGTGCTCACGCGGACCATCGCCGGCGTCGAGCAGCCGGACGCCGGACAGATGTTCTTCGATGGCCGGCCGGTCCACGTCCACAGCCCACGGGACGCCGCTGCGCTCGGGATCGAGACGATCTACCAGGACCTGGCGCTGGCGGACAACCTGGACATCGTCCAGAACATGTTCCTGGGGCGCGAGCGGCTCCGCCGCCGTCTGCTGGACGAGGACTCCATGGAACGAGCCGCGGCCGAGACGCTCAGCGGCCTTCGCGTGACGACCGTCCGTTCGATCCGCCAGCCGGTGGCCTCGCTGTCGGGGGGCCAGCGGCAGTCGGTGGCCGTGGCCAAGGCCGTGATGTGGAATTCCAAGGTGGTGCTGCTGGACGAGCCCACCGCCGCTCTCGGCGTGGTGCAGACCAGGATGGTGCTCGATCTGGTCCGACGGCTCAGGGACCAGGGGCTGGCGGTGATGGTGATCTCCCACAACCTGAACGACGTGTTCGAGGTGGCGGACCGGATCGCCGTGCTTCACCTGGGGCACATGGTCGCCGAGGGGCCGGCCACCGACTTCGACCGGCAGAGCGTGGTCGAGTACATGACCACCGGGCGCGCCGGCGGAGCGCGTCGGTCGGACGCCGTTCCAGAGGGCTGAGGGTGTCGCAGCGGGGTGACGAGGGGGGAATCCCGGTGGCGAGCACCGCCACGGGGACGGTGGAGGCTGAGCCCGACGCCACGGCCGCCCAGGTGGCCGCGGTCGAGGTTCCACCCGAGATCCTGGCTCAGAACCTCCGCCAGTACCTCGAGGGCTGGTGGCGGAGGGTTCGAAGTGGCGACAGCGGCGTCCTGCCGGTGCTCCTGGCCATGGCCGTTGTCGCCGTGGTGTTCGAGTTCATCACGCCGGCGCATTCGTTCCTGCGGCCGAGCAATCTCGTCTACATCTTCGGGTTGAGCACCGTCTACATGGTGCTGGCCATGGCCGAGATCGCCGTGCTGCTCCTCGGTGAGATCGACCTGTCGATCGGTGCGGTGGCCCTCCTGGGCGGTGTCATCGCCTTCAAGATGGTGCAGAGCCCCAGCCCGGGGTGGCCCTGGTGGGCGGCGATCCTGATGGCGCTGGCCTGTTGTGCCGTCATCGGCGCCCTCCAGGGCACGCTGGCCGCGCGGTTGCGGATCCCATCGTTCGTGGTGACCCTGGGGGGGTTCCTTCTGTTCAGAGGGATCCTGGTCCTGATCCTGGGTGGGGCCAACGGGTCGGTATCGGTCAACGCCGGGGTGCCCAATCAGACGGTGATCTACGACCTGGTGCAGGGGGTGATCACCCCAGCTGCGAGCTGGGTCGCCCTGGCGGTGGTGGTCGCCGGGGTGGGTGCCGCCATGTGGATGCGCGCGTCCGCCAGGCGTCGGGGCGGCCTGGTGGCGCCTCCGTCGAGCCTCACCGCCATCAGGGTCGCCCTGCTGGCCGCGGTCGGACTCGGCGTGGTGCTGATCTGCGCCGTCAACCGGGGGACCAGCCTGGTGACGGTGGCCGGCGTGCCCTGGGTCATCCCGATCGTGCTCGTGGTGCTCGGCGGCTGGACGGTGCTGCTCACCCGGACCCGGTTCGGGCGCTACGTCTACGCCATCGGGGGAAATCCAGAGGCGGCGAGGCGTGCGGGAGTGAGCGTGGCCGCCATTCGAATCTCCGCCTTCGCCCTGTGCTCGGCAACCGCGGGGTTCGGTGGCATCCTGCTCGGCTCCTTCTTCCTGGGGCAGTACAGCACCAACCTCGCGGACCCGGGGCAGCTCGTCCTGTACGCGGTCGCCGCTGCGGTGATCGGCGGGACCAGCCTGTTCGGCGGCCGGGGCAAGCCGCTTCACGGCATGCTCGGTGGCCTGCTGATCGGCGGGATCGCATACGGCGTGTCCCTGCTCCAGCTCGGCGACCTGTCGACGCCGCTGCAGTACATCCTCCCGGGCAGCGTGCTCCTGGCCGCCGTGCTGGTGGACGTGGCCTCGCGGGGGGGCACGGCGACGGGGCGGGGGGCACGTGTCTGACGGGCCGGCCACGTCGGGAGGCGTGGTCGACCAACTGGGCGTCGCCGAGGTGGCCGAGGCCCAGATCCCTCCGGAGCTGATCGCCGACTCGTTCGGGCAGTACGTGCGTGCCTGGTGGCGCCGCATCCGGAGCGGCGACAGTGGCGTGCTGCCGGTGGTCCTCGCCATCGTCGTGGTCGCGGTCGCGTTCCAGCTCCAGGACTCGAAGTTCCTCTCCGCTCGGAACCTGGTCAACCTCATCGAACAGAGCGCCGTGTACATGGTGCTGGCGATGGGGGAGATCTTCGTGCTGCTCCTCGGCGAGATCGATCTCTCGGTGGGCCTGGTCATGGGAGTGTCCGCCGTGGTGGTCGCGGAGCTCGTGCAGCCCAACGGCCTGGGGTGGCCGTGGTGGGTGGCCATCATCGTGGCCCTGCTCCTCTCCGCGGGCGTGGGCGCCGTCCAGGGGACGCTCATCGCACGGCTTCGGATGCCTTCGTTCATCGTCACCCTCGGTGGCCTGCTGATCCTGGAGGGCGTGGGGATCATCGTCCTGCACGGATCGCTGGTCGGCATCGGCAACGCCCGGTTCACCAACCAGGTCGTCCTGTACGACATCTTCTGGGGCCGACTGGCTCCGATCGTCGGCTGGGTCCTCCTGGCCGTCCTGATCGGGGTGGGCGGAGGCCTCATATGGTTGCGTGACGCTCGACGCCGCGCAGACGGCCTCGCGGCCCCGCCCCCCAGCCTCACGGCCCTGAAGATCCTGATGGCGGCGGTGGCGGGGATCGCCGTGGTGCTCGTGTGCAACACGAACCGAGCCCACGCCGGGATCATCAAGGGGGTCCCCTACATCATCCCCATCGTGTTGGTCGTGCTCGGTGGATCGACGTTCCTGCTCCAGCGGACCCGCTTCGGCCGCTACATCTACGCCATCGGCGGCAACCCGGAGGCTGCCCGACGCGCAGGGGTCAACCTGGCCGTCGTTCGCACGTGGGCCTTCGCTCTCGCCGCGCTGATCTCAGGGATCGCGGGGGTGCTGTTCGCCTCGTGGCAGGTCTCGCTGACCACCAACATCATCAAGACCGCGAACAGCTACGTGCTGCTGGCCGTGGCGGCGGCGGTGATCGGCGGGACCAGCCTGTTCGGGGGCCGCGGCCGAACGATCCACGGGGTGCTGGGCGGCCTGGTCATCGGGGGCATCTACAACGGGCTGTACCTGCTCGGGGTATCCAGCGAATGGATCGACGTCGTGGTGGCGGGTGTGCTGCTCGCCGCCGCAGTCATCGACGTCCTCTCCCGCAGGGGCTCACGGAGCCGGACGTAGCTCAATCAGGGCCAGGCGGATACACCGGCGTCAGCCAGTGGCGATACTCATCGAGCTCGCCGCGGACCGCGTCCACGTAGATGCCCTGCAGCGCCCTCGTGACCTCCCCGATCTCCCCGGTCCCCACCGGTCGGCCATCGACCTTCGTGACGGGGGCGATCTGCACGCCCGTCCCGCAGAGGAACAGCTCGTCGGCCACATAGAGCTCCGTCCGATCCACGGAGCGTTCGACCGACGCGATGCCCAGGCGGCGCCCCAGCTCCATCACGCTCGTCCTGGTGAGCCCCGGCAGGATGCCGCTGGCCTCATATGGCGTGATCAACGTGCCGTCCTGCACCAGGAACAGGTTCGCCGCGCTGGCCTCCGACACGTGCCCGTCCCCGGTCAGGAGGATGGCCTCGTCGTACCCGCCTGCCTGGGCGTCCGCCACCGCGAGCGCCGCGTTCAGGTAGCCGCCGGTCGCCTTCGACCGGGGTGGGATGGCGTTGTCGTCGTTCCGCCGCCAGCCCGACACGCTCACCGAGAGGCCCGTGCGCAGGTCGTGATAGTCGCCCATCGGCGCCGTGAAGCAGCAGAAGCCGTCCACCAGGCCGAGCAGACCCACGCGGATCACCGGGGAGGCCTTGTACGCCACCGGCCTGAGGTACACGTCCTCGCGGTAGCCGTTGCGCCGAACCAGCTCGACGGCCATCTGGGATAGTTCACCGGGGCCCATGGGCAGCTCCATCCTCAGGAGCCTGGCGTTGCGCTGCAGCCGCTCGAAGTGCTCCCGGAGCTTCAGGAGGTACAGCTGGCCCTGCGCCGGGTTCCAGTAGCCACGGATGCCCTCGAAGCATCCGGTTCCGTAGTTGAACGCGTG
>JBKPBM010000019.1:0-1961 GCA_046744325.1 Actinomycetota bacterium
GGTACCAGGTCCTCTCGTGCCGGCCGGTCCAGTCCGAGGCCAAGCTCTCCTTCTCGGTCCTCGGAGACCTGCTGCGGAACATGAGGGAAGGAATGCTGGACGTGCTCCCGGATCCACAGCGAGAGGCGGTGGAGGTCGCTCTCTTACTCACCCGGCACCGAGTCGCTCCCGTCGATCGGCGGACGCTCTCGGTGGCGGTCCTGAATCTCCTGCGGGTGAGCGCCGAACAGGAGCCGCTGATCGTCGCGATCGACGACGTTCAATGGATCGACCGTCCTAGCCTGGCGATCCTGCTCTACGCTCTTCGACGGATCAGAGCCGAACCAATCGTCGTGCTGGCGTCCGAGCGGGAGGATCCCGGGTTCCGCCAGGGCGAGGATCTCTCCGGGTTGGGGGCCCCGGTTCGCGCCATCCGGGTGGGGCCGTTGACCGGCGACGAGATCAAGCACCTGATCGTGTCTCGCCTCGGGACGGCCCTGCCTCCTCCGCTCCTGCACCGCATCCACCACGCCACCAGAGGGAACCCGCTCTTTGCTCTGGAGGTAGCGGAGATGCTCGTCCGCGCCGGATCACTCCCCGGCCCCGATCAGCCCCTCCCCGTGCCGGACGACCTCCGCGATGTCGTGCGACGCCGGCTCAGGTTGCTGTCGTCGGCGGCGAGAGACGTCCTGCTCGCCGCCTCCGCTCTCGGCCGACCCACGATCAGCCTGGTCGAAGCCGCGGTCGGCGCGGCCGCGGATCGTGCGCTGGTTGAGGCGAGCGACGAGGGCGTGATCCTATTGGAGAAGGAAGTGATCCGGTTCATCCATCCCCTTTACGCGTCTGCTATCTACCTCGATGCCCCGCCGGCCGTCCGACGTCACCTGCACAAGCAACTGGCCAACGTGGTCATCGACCCCGAGGAGCGAGCCCGTCAGGTGGCATTCGGCACGGAGGGAGCCGATCCGGCCGTGGCCGCCCTCTTGGACGAGGCGGCCCGGATGGCGGAAGCGCGAGGTGCATCCGACGCCGCCGCCGAGCTCACCGGGAAGGCGCTTTCGTTCACGCCACCCGATCTGGTTGAGGAACGCTCTCGGCGGACCCTCGTCCACGCCGAATACCTGTTCCGAACGGGCGACGGCGACCGAGCTGCTGGTGTCCTCAAGGGGCTCCTATCCACTCCCGAGCATGCACCGGACGAGGCTCGGTGCCTTCTGCTGCTGGCACTGATCCGGGGCCTGCAGTCGAACTGGGGGGCTGCCCAGCATCTTCTCGAACAGGCTCTGCGGGCAGCTGGGAGGGACGCACCGCTTCGCGCTCGGATCGAGGTCAACCTCACGATCGCCTGCTTCCTGAACAGCGGCCTCCAGGTTGCGTCCGATCACCTGAGGGCTGGGATGGAGCTTGCCCGCAGAACGCGTCAGCTCGGCCTACTGGCCGAGGCGATGGCCATCGACGTCATGCAGGCATTCGTCATGGGACGGGGCCTGAACCGCCAGCAGCTCGACCGGGCCGTCGCGCTGGATCATTGCGAGGAGCACGTGGTCATGCTGACGTGCCCGACCGTGCTCCTGGGAGCGCTCCTCAAGTGGAGCGGTGACTTCGATGCAGCTCGCTGCGCGTTCACGGATGCCTTGCAGCGAGCGCACGACCGTGGAGACGAGGCGGCCCTCCCGTACCTGCTTTTCCACCTGAGCGAGCTGGAGTGCTGGGTGGGGAAGTGGACGCTTGCTCTCCGGTACGCCCAGGACTCTCTCGAGATGGCGAAGCTGGCCAAGCAGGAAACGAGTCGGGGCGGCGCGCTGTACGCCCTGGCGCTCGTCCTGGCGTGCCAGGGGAAGCTCGAGCGGGCGGAGGCTCTGGCGAAGCAAGGGCTCGAGGTCGCCGCGCGCGCATCGTTGGCGCCGGTGATGACCTACCACCTCTCGGTGCTGGGCTTCATCGAGCTGTCTCGGGAGCGGTTCGTCGAGGCCGACGGGTAC
>JBKPBM010000334.1:0-1138 GCA_046744325.1 Actinomycetota bacterium
GGCCCTGATCGGTCGGTCGGCGGAACTCGACCCGCCGCTCCAAGGCGTCGAACCGCGAGGCGATGAACCGGTCGCCGGAGTGGTACGGACTGGCACAGACGAACGCCCGGCGCATCAGACGACCCCCCGCAGTTTGTCCACCGTCCAGGGGGACCCGTCCGGGGCGGGGACGCCCAGGGCGTTCATGGCCATCGACGGCCACGCCTGCCCCGCCTGCTGCCTTGCCGAGGGCGAGCGCCGCGGCCTTGGTGTCGGGCCACGTCGCGTCCACCCCGATGGCGGTGAGTGCCCGGACCACTTGCAAGCGTTTGAAGGGCTACGGTAGAGCTCGGGTCCCAGCCTGGGTCCCAACGTGGACAGCCCGACCGACCGACCGGCCGGCCGACGGAGGACTAGAGCGAGAGGTCTACCAAGAGGGGCCGATTGGCGTTCGTGCCGGTCCAGTCGGCAGAGGTGAGTGAGTAGCCGTAGTCCCTCGAAACGAAGAGTTGGGTCACCGTCGGCGACCGCGGATGGGAAGCTACGGCTCGGCGTGGTAGGACCACTTTCCCAGGACGGTGCCGAGCGAGGGCTAGTGCCGCACGCGGCGAGATTCGGCAACACGAAGGCGATGAGAACGATTCGCCGAACGACGCGTCGGGCCACGCGAAGGGTCCCCCGGACCCTCGATAGACCGTCAGGCCAGCCGCCGCCCGAGCCGGGCGCCCAGCCACACAGCCAACGCCGGGCCGACCACAGCACCCGCGGCCAGACTGAGCCACTGGTAGCCCGCGTCGAAGGGGATCAAGCCGGTCACCGCAACCGCCAGGAGCAGTGCCCCCTCCAGGTAGGAGAGGGAACCGAGCCCGGCTGGAAGCTGGCCGGACCTCCGGCATAGACGTCCGAGCGCGAACAGACCGCAGGCCAGGACGGCGAATCCGAACGCCTCGGGCCAGTGGGTCAGCGCATCAATGGCCTCGACCGTTCGTCCGATGACCACCATGATCGTCGCTGGATGGGGAGACCATCCCGTCTGCCGCCAATACTCGGTGGCCCCCAGATAGGTCAGGTCGGCGAGGATCGAGAGGACGCCGCCCACCACGAACGAGCTCACCACGAGCTGGGCCGCGGGGGAACGCTCGCCAGCTCCGTCCCGCAC
>JBKPBM010000102.1:0-7263 GCA_046744325.1 Actinomycetota bacterium
AGTCTGGCCCCCGTGTCGACGAACACTCGAATGATGGCCTCGTCCCTGCGGCCCTCGAATGTGTGGCTATTGCAGTCGGCTAACAGGCGGCGGAGGTCCTCATCGCTCACCACCGGGACGGCCTTCTCGGGCACGGTGGGCGGGCGCATCTTGGCCATCGGGTTGGTGGTGATCTCGCCCTCGTCCATCGACCACCGGAAGAACTGCTGCAGGCTCCGGTACCGCTGGTTGGCCGTGGCCGGCGCGTAGTGCGTCAGACATTCCTCGACGTAGCTCTCGACGTGTTCCCTGCGGATGTTCGAGGCGTCGGAGGGCATCCCTCGCTCAGCGAGGAACCGAGCCAGGCCGGTGGTGGCCAGCAGATAGGCCTGGACGGTCCGCTCCGACTTGTTCTCGGCCTTCAGGTGCCGGACGAATGAGGGCACCAGGGCCTCGACGGTGATGGTGGTGGTGATCGTGGTGGTCATCGAACCTCCCCTGCTTGGGAGGCGATTATCCGCTGTGCGAGCGGTGTGCGTCAAGGTGCCGCGACAAAACCCCTGGTAGCTCCGGGGGTGGGACTCGAACCCACAACCATCGGCTTAACAGGCCGCCGCTCTGCCGGTTGAGCTACCCCGGAATGGACCTGGCCGGAACCGGCCAGAGCCCGAGTGTACCAGCGGCTCTGACCACGCTGGTTTAGGCTGAGCGCCGCGAGGCAACGAACAATCGAGACAGCAACAACCGACGACGAGGCTTGCTGGAGGAGGCACCCATGGGGTTCAAGACCGGACTGGTCATCGGCATGGGAGTGGGCTACGTGCTGGGCGCGCGGGCCGGCCGGGCGCGCTACGAGCAGATCCGCTCGACATTCAACCAGGTGACTGGCTCCCCGACCGTCCAGCAGGCGGCGGAGCGAGCCAAGGTGGTCGCCGGGGACTCGGCCAAGAAGGGGCTCACCGTGGTTCAACAGGGGGTGGAGAAGGCAGGCTCGGCGGTGAAGGATCGGCTCCATCGAGAGGGTGACGCCGAGGCGATCGGTGATACCGGGGCGGGCACCTGACCCCACGTCGCGCTGCTATTCCAGGTAGTCCCTGAGCTTCTGCGACCGCGAGGGGTGGCGGAGCTTCGAGAGCGTCTTCGACTCGATCTGACGGATCCGCTCGCGGGTTACCCCGAACTCCCGGCCAACCTCCTCCAGGGTCCGGGGGTGGCCGTCGACCAGTCCGAACCGGAGCTGGATGACCTTCTTCTCTCGCTCTGACAGCGTGTGGAGGACCGACTCGAGCTGCTCCTGGAGCAGGATGAACGACGCGGCGTCGATGGGGACGATGGCCTCCGCGTCCTCGATGAAGTCGCCGAGATGAGAGTCCTCCTCCTCCCCGATGGGCGTCTCCAGCGACACCGGCTCCTGCGAGACCTTCAGGATCTCGCGGACCTTGTCGGCCCCGACCCCCATGTGACGGCCGATCTCATCCGGCGTCGGCTCGCGGCCCAGGTCCTGCAGGAGCTGGCGCTGGACCCGGACCAGCTTGTTGATGGTCTCGACCATGTGCACGGGGATGCGGATGGTCCGAGCCTGGTCGGCGATGGCTCTGGTGATCGCCTGTCGGATCCACCAGGTGGCGTACGTGGAGAACTTGTATCCCTTGGAGTAGTCGAACTTCTCCACGGCCCGGATCAGCCCCAGGTTGCCCTCCTGGATCAGGTCCAGGAACAGCATCCCCCGGCCCACGTAGCGCTTGGCGATGGAGACCACCAGGCGCAGGTTCGCCTCGATCAGCTTCTTCTTGGCCAGCTGGCCGTCGCGCTCGACCCGGCGGAGGAACTCCAGGGTCTCGGTGCGGGTCTTGGGTTTGTAGGCGCGGGTGACCTTCTCGCGCCCGATCCCCTCGTGCTTGAGGCGCTTCTCCGGATCGAGCTGGTGCTCTCGGATCCGGCACACCGCCTCCACCACGCCCCGGAAGTGCTTCTGGTCCGTCCGGTTCTGGCCGTCGACCTCGGTGATCAGGGCGGTGGAGAACTCCCCGCTCTCGATGCGCATGGCCAGGTCGACCTCCTGCGCCGCGGTGAGCAGGGGAACCTTGCCGATCTCCTTGAGATACATCCGGACCGGGTCGTTGGTGGGGGCCTTGAGCAGCTCGTCCTCGCGGGGCAGGCGCAGGCCGGTCGGCTCGACATCGGCCTCGAAGTCCTCGCTGGGAACCTCGATGACATCGATCCCCTCCTGGCGCAGGTGGTCCTCGATCTGGGTGAGGAAGTCCTCGACCTGCTCGGGCGTGAGGTCCTCGACCGGCAGGCCCTCCAGCAGGTCCTCGGATGTGACGAACCCCCGCTCGCGGCCCCTCGCCACAAGCAATTCCTTGGCTTCCTCGATACTGACGCCCGGTGCCCCTCCAGGCCGAGTGCCAGTCAGCGGCTCTTCCTCGGACAGGGCTTCGCCAATGGTCTCGGACTCGGTCATGTCTCGCGCAACACGCGCCATGGTCATGGCTCCGGGGTTGGCAGTGAGGAGAACAGTGTCCCATACGAGACGGCGCCTGCCTCGTCCTGCACGCGTCTTTCGCCGCCCTGCCGGCCCGGCGGCGGCGCATCTCACGCCGAGGCAACCGACCCCTCCGGGGCTCCGGTGCCCACGGCTTCGGCCGAGTTCCGCACCCGCCGCCGCTGGCCCTCGAGGGCGATCAACTCCTCGAAGAGCCGTTCGTGCTCGGCCGGCGCCTTCAACGGGTTCACCCGTTCCAGCTCCTTGCGCACGACGTCGGCCCGGCGGCGCAGCGCGAACTCCTGGAGCCGCAGGACCAGCCGCTCCGCGTACTCGGCGGAGAGGTCACCGCCAGCCCGAGGAGGCTCGACCGAGAGCGCGGCGAGGAGCCTGGACATCTGCTCGCCGCGCGACTCCTCGGCGTGGCTCACCAGGTCGACGCCCCGCGCCCCCGCCGGATCCGACGCCCGGGCCTCCACCACCGCCTCGAAGGCCTTGCGGTGAGACGGCTTGGCGAAGGCGTCCGGTTGGAGGGTCGCGTGCCACGGCAGGCAGAGGTCGGGCCGCTGGACGAGCAGCTTGAGCACCTCCCATTCGACCTCCTCGTCGGGGGCCATCCGGGACCGCGGCCGGAGCGCCTCCTTGGTGGCCGGCCGGGCCGCGGACGACGCGCCGGCTCGTGCCTGCACCTCGAACAGGACCGCGTTCTCGGCCTCCCCCACGAGCGCCCTCGCCCTGCCGGCCAGGGACGCGGCGTACTCCTCGCGCCTCACCGGATCCTCCAGAGCGGCCACGATCCCCACCCCCACCTGCACCGCCCTGGACCGTTCCTCGATGCCGCGCAGCTCCATGCCCCTCAGCGCCCGGTCCAGCATGTAGGCGACGAGCGGCACGGCCCGGGAGGCGAGGTCCAGGAAGGCCGGGCCCCCCTCGTCCCTGGCGAAGTCGGCAGGATCCTTCCCCGCCGGCAGCACCAGCACCGAAAGATCGACCGGGAACTGCTGGTGGAAGGCGAACGCTCGCTCGGCCGCCCTGGCGCCCGCCTCGTCGGAGTCGAAGGCGAGCACCACCCGGTCGGTGAACCGGGAGAGCAGCCGGATGTGGTCCTCCCCCAGCGCCGTGCCACAGGTGGCGACGGCCCCGGCCACCCCTGCCTGAGCCAGCGCGATGACGTCCGTGTAGCCCTCGACCAGGAACGCCCGGCCCTCCCGGGCGATCTCGCTCTTCGCCCGGTTCAGGTTGTACAGCAGCGTGCCCTTGTGATACACGGGCCCGTCCGGTGAGTTCACGTACTTCGCCGCGTTGGGCGGGGCGCCGGAGCCCTCCAGCAGCCTCCCCCCAAAACCCACGGCGTTCCCGGCAACGTCGTGGATGGGGAACGTGACCCGCCCCCGGAACCGGTCTCGGAGCGCTCCCTGGCCATCCCTCGCCACCAGTCCCGCCTCGGCAAGCAGCTCGGGCGAGTAGCTCATCGACAGCCGCCTCAGCAGGAAGTCCGGGTACCCGGGGGCGTAGCCCACGCCGAAGCGCTCGACGCTGTCGGGCCCGATGCCACGCGCCGCCAGGTACGCCCTGGCCTCGGTGGCTTCCCGTCCCTCCAGGAGCATGCGGTGGAAGAGGTCCCCCGCCTCGGCGATGGCCCGGTGCAGGACGTGCCGGCGCCCTTCGGCTCGCCGTGCGGACTGGGTCTGTCCCTCGTACCGCACGGTGATCCCGGCATCGCGGGCGAGTCGTTCGACGGCCTCCGGGAACGACAGCTGCTCCATCTTCTTGAGGAAGGTGAAGACGGTTCCGCCCTCCCCGCATCCGAAGCAGAAGTACAGCTGCTTGGCGGGGCTCACGCTGAAGGAGGGCGTCTTCTCGGCGTGGAAGGGGCACAGTCCGACCAGCGAGTCCCGCCCGGCCTTCTTGAGCTGCAGGTATCCGGAGACGACCTGAACGATGTCGCTGCGTTCCTGGACGGCGTCGACGTCGTCCTGTCGAATCCGACCCGCCACGGTCCTTCCTCCCCTCTCCCGGCGGCCCGAGAGGGCCGCTACAGCAGCCAGCCCTGGGGAAGGAAGAGCTGCTCGTACGTTCGAAGCGCGAACCGGTCGGTCATCCCGGCGATGTAGTCCGCCACCTGAGTGGCCAGGGACCCCGGTGAGCGCAGGTACTCGGCCGGCACCGCGTGTGGATGTTCAAGGTAGTACGCGAACAGCGACCTGACCAGCCCGACGGCCTTCTCCTGCTCGGCACGGGCCTCCGTACGGAGGTAGACCCGTTCGAACAGGAACTCGCGGAGCCGGATCAGCGCGTCGAGCACCGGCTCGGAGAGGCGGACCTCGTCGCGGTCCGTGCTCCGGTCCACCAGGTCCGAGACCAGCGTGCCGATGCGCGCTCCGTGAGTGGCCCCCAGCACCGCCGTCGTCTCCGGCGGGAGATCCTCGGCCCGGAGCAGCCCGGCACGGATGGCGTCGTCGACGTCGTGGTTCACGTAGGCGATCCGATCGGCGAACCGGGCCACCTGGCCCTCCATGGTCGCCGGCAGGGGCATCGACCAGGTGTGGTTCAGGATGCCGTCCCTCACCTCCCAGGTCAGGTTCAGGCCCTGGCCCTCACGCTCGAGATGGTCGACCACCCGCAGGCTCTGCTCGTTGTGCCGGAACGGCCGGTCCAGGAGCGGCGAGAGCGCGGCCTCCCCGAGATGGCCGAACGGGGTGTGGCCGAGGTCGTGCCCGAGGGCGATGGCCTCGGTGAGGTCCTCGTTCAGGCGAAGGGCTCTCGCGGCGGTCCGGGCGATCTGGGCCACCTCGAGCGTGTGGGTCAGCCGGACCCGGAAGTGGTCGCCCTCGGGCGCGATGAACACCTGGGTCTTGTGCTTCAGTCGGCGGAAGGCCTTGGGATGGATGATCCGGTCGCGATCGCGCTGGAAGGCGGTGCGGAGCGCGTCCGGTTCCTCATGCTGCTCCCGGCCCTTGGAGTTGGCCGCGAGCACCGCCCGCTCGCTCAGGATCTGCGCCTCGATCTCCTCGGTGCGCTCGCGTGCGTTGGTGATCCCCGTTCCCACCGAACCTCGAGCTCCCCTCCCTGGCGGGCCAGCGTAGCACCGGGTCCCGTGGCCTCAGCGTCCCAGGACCCGGTATCCGAGATAGGCGAACGTTTCCCGCGTGTACCCCGCCAACCGGGTCCACTGGCTCCGCGCGGCCGAGTGCCAGGTTGCCGAAACGAGCGCCCGCAACCCCAGGTCGCTGGCCATCCTGCGGATCCGCAGATTGTGCCAGGGGTCGGACACAAGGAACACACTGGTCATGCCGTGCGCCCGCATGAAGTCGGCCGCGGCCCTGATGCTCTGCAGCGTGTCGTTGCCCACCGGCTCGGCGAACACGGCGCTTTCGGGCAGGCCACGGAAGAGCAGCCAGTCGCGGCCGGCTTCAGCCTCGGTGGTCCTGTCCCCCGGACGGTTCCCTCCGAGCACGAGGACGCGCGAGGCGAAGTGCTTCCCATAGAGCAACTCGGCCTGCTCCAACCGCCCCTGGAAGGTTGCCGAGGGCGTTCCGTTGTACTCGGCCGCCCCCAGCACGGCGATCAGATCCGCGTGTCCAACCCGCCGAGCATCGTCCGTGTGCGCGGCCTTCCACACCGCGGAGGCGGTCACCGAGAACACGGCCACGCCCCCGATGACGACGGCGGCACAGGCGAACAGGAAGGGATGCCGTCGAACCCAGCGCACCGGTCGAATCTAGCGCACCGGCTGGTCGAAGCTTCTCGATCCCATCACGGCCGGCGCAGGATCATCACTCCCTTCCGGCCTAGGACCATGGCATACAGGGCCCCGTCTGGTCCTGCCGCGAGGTGCCTGGTCTGTCGATCGTCGTCGACTCCCGGTTCTGGGAGCCGCTCCCACAGGAGCGCGGCATCCGCCCCTCCCGTCCGCAGGAGCCACCGTCCGCCCTGCGAGGTGTCCGAGGGCCTGCTGGCCGAGATCGCGACGACGACGTACAGGTCTCCGCCGAGCAGGATGAACTCATCGGGCACCACGATGGCCGGGAGCTCACGGGACCCGGGTCCACCCGCACGGAGCTGCACGGTCACCGGCTGCACCGAGAGCCCCTGTCCGTCGTAGCGCAGGTCGATCTCCTGACCCCTCGGGCCAGACGAGCCGGATCTGATGTCCACCCTCACACCGCGATCGAGGGGGAGACCCGGAACCGGTTGGAGCGACCCGCCACCCTCGCCCACCGACGCGAACCTGGACCCTGGTTCGGCGCCGGGCAGCCCCTCGACCAACGCGACCATGCCGCCGGGAGTCGGGATCAGCCTCAGGAGGGTCGCCGGGTAGTTGGCGTCGGGGACCGTGGCGCGCCGGACGCTTCCCCCCTCGTCGACCTGGGCCAGCCCGCCCCGCTGGTCCTCGATGACGAAGAGCGTCCGGCCGGAGAACGCGAGGTCCGCGGCGGTGGGTGCGAGTCCCGCGATCTCACCCAGGTAGGCGCCGCTGGCCGAGAAGTGGGCGATCCTGCCCCTGCCGGGATCGAGGACCCACAGGGATCCATCCGCGCCCACCGCGAAGGAGCGTGGCTCCACCGTGCCCGATTCCCTGGACGGCTCGAACGCCAGGCGATCCCTGGCCATCCCGTAGGGGATCACCACCACCCTCTCCCACGGTCCGGCATCCACACCCAGGAACGCCTGGAGCGTGATCGCGGGCAGGGTCCTGGGCGACGCCGTCGCAGACGGCGGCGCCGGCACGGCCGTGTGGGAGGGCGGCGTGGGGGGGGGGGGGGGGGGGGCGGGCGCGCGGCCCCCGCGCGCGCCGC
>JBKPBM010000351.1:0-5709 GCA_046744325.1 Actinomycetota bacterium
GCTCCAGCCCCACCGGCGCGATGAGCCGCCCCAGGTCCGCCAGCCGCTCCGGCCGCCTCGGCCCCTCCCATTCCAGGCCGCCCTTCTGCCAGATGTAGAGATAGGCAACGAAGACCAGCCCGACGAACACGATCATCTCGACCAGCCCGAACAGACTCTGCTGCAGCTGGCGGAAGGTCACCGCCCAGGGGAAGAGGAAGATGGTCTCGACGTCGAAGATGATGAAGAGCATGGCCACGACGTAGAACTTGACCGGGAAGCGCTCGGACGCGGGAAGCCTGACCGGGGTGATCCCGCACTCGTACGGCGCCATCTTGGCCGGGCTGGGGCGGTTGGGCCGGACCAGCGCCGAGACGGCCAGGGACAGGACGGCGAAGGCGCCCGCCACGATCAGCAGGATCACGATCGGGACGTAGCCCGTCCTCATCGCGTCGCTCCCCCGGTCGCGCTCATGCCGCCGGCGCCATCGAGATCAGGGCGTGGATCACCCGATCCTGAGCGTCCCCGTCCTTCCCGTCGGTGAGGTTCGCCAGGACCCGCAGGGCGAACGCCATCAGCCGCCGGCGCGGAAACCCGTGCTTGACCGCGAAGTGCAGGAACCGCGGGTTGCCGATCATCCGGACCCACCGGTTCCCGGCGTTGAAGTACCGACCGTACCGCTCCCGGACGATCGTCGGATACATGTGGGCGATCGCCGGGCGGTCTCGAGCGATGGCGTCGGCGATCAGGTCGGCCGCCAGCTCGCCACTCTCCATCGCGTAGCCGATCCCCTCGCCGTTGAACGGATTGGTCAGCCCCGCCGCGTCCCCCACCACGAGCATGCCCGGCAGGGCGACCGGGTGGCGGTTCATCCCCATGGGGATGGGACCCGACAGGGGCGGGCCGGCCGCGTGCTCCTCGTCGATCTTCCACTCGGGGGGAAGGGTCCGGACGAAGGTCTCCAGCAGGCGCCGGGCCGAGTAGTCGCGGAACCGCTTGAACGTGTTGAGCAGGCCGGCGCCGACGTTCACCAGCCCGTCGCCCAGGGGGAAGATCCAGCCGTACCCGGCCAGGATGCCGCCCGTGGCATCGTCCGGCATGGTCAGGAAGCTCTCGAACACGGGCTCCTGCGGCCGGGGGGTCCGGTAGTACCGGCGGGCGGCGATGGCCAGCGGGCGGCGTGGATCCCGGGCCACCCCGGCCTGCGAGGCGAACCGGCTGGCCGCGCCGTCGGCCGCGACCACGAACCGCGCCCGGATGGTTCGCCGCTGCCCGTTCTCACCGAGGACCGCCCCGGTCACCCACCGGTCATCCATGACGGGGGCGGTGGCCTCCACGCCCTGAAGGAAGCCCGCCCCGGCCTTCTGCGCCTGCTGGACCAGGAGATGGTCGAACTCGAACCTCGTGCGGACCACGCCCACCGCCGGGAACCCCGAGAGCGCCGGCCACGGCATGTCCAACGTGAATCCGTCCACGCCGTACGTGCGCAGGGCGCGGATCTGGGTGAACGCCGGATCGAGGGGGTCGAGATCCATTCGCTGCAGGGCCCTGACCCCGTACGGGGTCAGGCCGTCGCCGCAGACCTTCTCCCTGGGGAACGTGGCCCGGTCCACCATGACGACGTCGATGTCCCGCTTGGCGAGGTGGTACGCGGCCGAGGCGCCTCCGGGGCCGGCGCCCACCACCAGGACCTGGGCGTCAAGCTTCGACATCGGATCGCTCGTTTCGTCCGGGCGCGGGCCTCACCCGGGGATGGGCGCTCCGGCACGCGGCCGGGACTTTGTGAAACGTTTCACGAAGTGGAATGGTAGGACCCCCGCGGGGGAGCCCGCAAACGGCGCCGTCGGCGATGATGGGCGGCGATGGGGGCCGAATCGGGGTCGAGCGTGGTCCTGGTCGTGGGGGCGGGGCCGGCGGGCTCGGCCGCCGCGTTCCACCTGGCCCGTCGCGGTGTCGACGTGCTGCTGGTGGACCGGGCGAGCTTCCCTCGGGACAAGGTGTGCGGTGACGGGTTGACGCCGCGCGCCGTGGGGGCGCTCCTTCGGATGGGCGTCGAGGTCGCGGCGCCGGGGTTCCTCACCGTCGGCCGGGTCCGCACCTACGGCTTCGACGGCTCGGTCGAGTTCGCCTGGCCGTCGGGCGGCCCGTTCCCCCCGCTGGGCGCCGTCCGCCGTCGCCGCGACCTCGACCGGCTCCTGGCCGACCGCGCGGTCGAGGCCGGAGCGACGTTCCTCGACGGCACGCTGGTCGAGGGTCCGATCCTCGAAGACGGTCGGGTTCGCGGGGCCCACCTTCGCCCGCCCGGCGGCGGCTCGCGCCCCGTCCGGGCGGCGTTCGTCGTGGCGGCCGACGGGCCATCCAGCCGGTTCGCCACCCAGGCGGGCGTCCGCCGCGACCCCAGTGCGCCCGTCGCCGCCGCGGCGCGCACCTACATCCAGTCCTCCCGCGACCTGCGCGGGACCATGGAGGCCTTCCTCACGCTCCGCGATGGGAGGCGGCACCTCCCCGGCTATGGCTGGATCTTCCCGGCGGAAGAGGGCCACCTCAACGTGGGCGTCTACGTGGTCCGCTCGCCCGGGGACCCTCGGTCCGAGAGTCTTCATGAGGCGTTCGACGCCTTCATGAGGTCCCTCCCGCCCGAGTGGAAACCATCGATGGGGGCGGCGACCGAGCCGCTCCGCTCGGCCCCCATCCCGATGGGACTGAACCGAACCGCCCTGGTTCGCCCCGGGTTGCTGGTGGCGGGTGATGCCGCCGGGCTGGTCAACCCCTTCACCGGCGAGGGGATCGGTTATGCCCTGGAGAGCGGCGAGCTGGCCGCATCCGCCATCTTCGCCGCCCTGGCGTCGAACGACCCGGCGGCGATCCGGCGGTACTCGGAGGTCGTGCGGGCCCGGTACGGAAGGATGTTCGTCACGGGCCGCCGGTTCGCCCGGGCCATCTCCCATTCCACGGTGATGCGGTTGGGTGTCACCGTCGGGATGCAGCGGCGGAAGCTCGCGGCCGGAGCCCTTCTGCTCATGGCGGATGTGGGGCACACCCCCTCGGGCTGGCGAGAGCGCGCCGCTGCCGCGATGTTCCGCTTGACGCCCTCCGCCGCGCTGCGATAGGCAGGGGTCCACATGCGGTGAAGCGATGTGCGCCGGAGGACGGACTCAGGCTAGGATCACCCCAACATGCCTCGGTACGATCGTTGCATGCGATGCGGGATCGCCATCCCGCCGGGAATGTCGGTCTGTCGGCGGTGCAACCCTGCCGGGCTGCCCAGCCCAAGCCCATCTCAGTACCATGCGACGGTGTTTCTCTCCGTCCTAGCCGCGACCGTCGTCCTCATCTGGCTGTTGCTTGCCTTCAAGGGTTGAGGCCGGACCCCCCCGAGCCCTCTCGTGGGCGGCGGCAAGCGCGCCGGGGTGCCATTGTCGCTTGATGTCCAGGAACCACCCGGCCCCGGCCCCGAAGAACAGGATCCCGCTGGGGATCAGGACCCAGTGGACGCCGACGATGCCGACCACGAGCAGCAGGGCGGCGATCGAGAAGACGAACGGCCAGATCGTCGGGCCGATGTGAGCGGACTCCACCGACTCCTCCTCCGCGGCCATCGTCTCCTTGGTGACGGGGACCGAGGCTCGCCGCACGGCGCCACGAAGAACGAGGCCGATGTACGTGAACGAAACGGCGCAGACGAGCAGGAGAACCGTCCCCCGCCACTCGTGCGCCGTGATGCCGAAGACGATGCCCGCGACCGCGAGGAACAGCGCGAGGCTGAGCGCGATCCGCATCCCAACCTTCATGCCGTCCTCCTCCCCGGCGTCGCTATCTCGGCACCGCCACGTAGTACACGGTAAACAGCGCGATCCACACGATGTCGACGAAGTGCCAGTAGATCGCGGCCCCCTCGACGGGCTCGTGGCGGAGGGTCGAGATCTGTCCCGTCAAGGCCTGGGCTCCGATGACCGAGAGCAGGACCACTCCCCCGACGACGTGAGCCATGTGCAACCCGGTCATCACGTAGAACAGCGAGGGGTAGATGCCGTCTTTGATCCCGAACGTCAGCTGCGAGTAGTCGTACCCCTGAAGCGCCAGGAAGCACAGGCCCAGCAGGATCGTGAGGGCGAGGAGCCGCTCAAAGGCCGCCACCCGTCCCTGCCGGATCGCCCGAAGGCCGAACTGAAGGACGATGCTGCTCGTCACCAGGATGACCGTCAAGACCGCCGGGATGGGGACCTCGGGGGTCCCGATGTTCGCGGGAGGCCAGACCTTCGCGACCGCCCTGACCGAGAAGTACGCCGCGAACAGCGTAGCGAAGAACATCGCCTCTCCGGCAACGAACAGGACCATTCCCATGACCGGACTGCTCGTCCCCCGGACGGCCCGCTCGTCGGTGAAGAGCTCCGTCGCACTCATGATGGCGACCCCTCGCCCGCGGGGCCCTGCATCGCCCATCTCTGGTCGTGGACGGGGCGATTGGATCGGACCTCGGGCACAGTGTCGAAGTTGTGTGGCGGGGGCGGGGAACTTGTCGCCCACTCGAGCGAATTGCCGCTTTCCCACGCATCGGCCGGAGCGTCCCTGGGCTTGCGGAGTGAAAGGAACACATTGACGAAGAACAGGATGATGGCGACCGCGATCACGTAGGAGCCCAGCGTGGCGAACGCGTTCAACCCGTTCCACCCCCGGTTCGCTGCATACGTGGCGATCCGCCGGGGCATGCCCTTGAGGCCAAGGAAGTGCATCGTGAAGAACGTCATGTTGAACCCGATGAGCTGGATCCAGAACTGCCAGATCCCGAGCTTCCTCGACATGAACCGGCCGCTCATCTTGGGGAACCAGTAGTAGAAGCCGGCCATGATCCCGAAGACGGTTCCGCCGAACAGCACGTAGTGGATGTGCGCCACCACCCAGTACGTGTCGTGGATGGCGAAGTCCATCGCCGGCGAAGCCATCCAGACGCCATCGATGCCCCCGATCAGGAACATCGCCACGAACCCGAGCGCGAACAGCATCGGCGGCTCGAAGCGCAGCTTCCCCTTCCACAGCGTGGCCAGCCAGTTGAAGAACAGCACGCCGGTCGGGATCGAGATCAGCTCCGTGGTCACGCTGAAAAACGGCAACTCCACGGCCCCGGTGACGAACATGTGGTGCGCCCACACCGTGAACGAGAGCGCCGTGATGAGCAGGAAGGCCAGCACCACCCCGCGGTGGCCGTACAGGGGTTTGCCGGAGAAGACCGGGAGGATCTCACTGATCATGCCCCACGCCACGAGGATCAGCATGTACACCTCGGGATGGCCGAAGAACCAGAACACGTTCTGCCACAGCAGGGCGCTGCCACCTCGCGAGGGGTCGAAGAACACCGTCCCCAGGTGCCGGTCGGCGAAGAGCAGGATGAGGCCGGCCGTGAGGACCGGGGCGGCCAGCACGACCAGCAGGGATGTGGCCAGCACGCTCCAGCAGAAGGGGGGCATCCGCAGCATGCTCATGCCGGGCGCCCGCATCCGCAGCATTGTGACGATGAAGTTGATCCCGCCGAGGATCGAGGCCGTCCCGACGATGGCCAGCCCCACGATCCACAGGTCCTGGCCACTTCCACCCTGCACCGACAGCGGGGCGAAGCTCGTCCAGCCCGCCGCCGCTGCGCCTCCCTTGACCAGGAAGCCCGACAGGATGGCGAACCCGCCCACCGGCAGGAGCCAGAACGACAACGCGTTCACCCGCGGGAAGGCCATGTCC
>JBKPBM010000006.1:0-4601 GCA_046744325.1 Actinomycetota bacterium
GGGAGAGCGAGGAGAAGTACCGGCACCTCACCCTGCTGGCCCGGAACGAGGAGGGCTACCGCAACCTGATCCGGCTGGTCACCGACGCGCACCTCGAGGGCTTCTACCATCGGCCGCGCATCGACAAGGAGCTGCTGGCCGAACGCGCCGGCGGGCTGATCGGGCTGTCGGGATGCCTCGCCTCGGAGACCGCCCGGCTGATGCTCTCGGGACAGGCGCGGAAGGCACGAGAGGCCGCGGCGACCTACGCCGACATCTTCGGCCCGGAGGGCTTCTACCTGGAGCTGCAGGATCACGGGCTGGCCGAGCAGCGCGAGCTGAACCCCAAGCTGGTGGCCCTGGCCCGGGAGCTGGCGCTCCCGATCGTGGCCACCAACGACCTGCACTACACCGAGCGGGACCACGCCCGGCCGCACGACGTCCTGCTGTGCATCCAGCAGCAGAAGGTCCAGACCGACACGAACCGGCTCAAGTTCGACACCGACGCCTTCTACCTGAAGTCGGCCCTCGAGATGCGCCAGGTGTTCGCGGAGCTCCCCGAAGCCTGCGACGCGACGCTCGCCATCGCCGGGTCGTGCGAGACCATCCCGATGCTCGAGCGGCCCCTCGTGGAGAAGGCCACCGCGTTCCACGTGCCGCACTTCGAGCCGCCCCCGGGCATGAGCCTGGACGGGCACCTTCGCGACCTGGTCTACCAGGGTGCGGTGGACCGGTACGGCGAGGTGGGAGAGGACCTGCGGGCCCGCATCGAGAGCGAGCTCTCGGTGATCACCTCCATGGGGTTCGCGGGGTACTTCCTGATCGTGTGGGACCTGATCAGGTTCGCCAGGGATCAGGGGATCCGGGTGGGTCCGGGACGGGGGAGCGCGGCGGGTTCGGTGGTGAGCTACTGCCTGCGCATCACCGATCTCGATCCCCTGCGCTACGGGCTGATCTTCGAGCGCTTCCTCAATCCGGAGCGCAAGCAGATGCCCGACATCGATATGGACTTCGACCCGCGGGGACGCGACGAGGTGATCCGCTACGTGGCGGCGAAGTATGGCGCCGCGGGGGGGACCGAGTCCTTGACTCCCTCTGTGGCCCAGATCATCACGTTCCAGACGATCAAGGGGAAGCAGGGGATCCGCGATGCCGCCCGGGTGCTGGGGTTCCCGGCCTCGATGGGCGACCGGCTGTGCAAGATGTATCCCCCCGCGGTCCTGGGCCGGGAGAAGTCGATCGAGGATGCCCTGAAGGAATCCCCGGAGCTCCGCGAGGCCTACGACCGGGAGCCGGAGGCCAAGGAGATCGTCGACACGGCCCGGGCGCTGGAGGGCCTGCGGCGCGAGGACTCGGTCCACGCGGCGGGCGTGGTCATCGGCGACGCGCCGCTCGTCGAATACTTGCCGCTCAAGCTGGCCAAGGACTCTCGCGACGACTCCAAACGGATCGTGACCCAGTTCGACATGCACGGGGTGGAGAAGCTCGGCCTGCTCAAGATGGACTTCCTGGGCCTGCGGAACCTCTCGGTGATCGACGATACGGTCATGCTGCTTCGCCAGCGAGGCGTGGATCTGGACATCGACCACGTGCCCCTGGACGACACGGACGTGTACGCGATGCTCTGCCAGGGCGACACGACCGGGGTGTTCCAGCTGGAGGGCGCGGGGATGCGCCAGCTGACCCAGACGCTCGCCCCCGACCGGTTCGAGGACCTGATGGCGCTGGTCGCCCTGTACCGCCCCGGCCTGCTGTCCATGGGCCAGCACGTCGAGTACGCCGAGCGCAAGCACGCCCGCAAGCCCGTCCAGTACCCCCACGAGGACCTGAGGGACATCCTGGAGACGACGTACGGGATCATCGTGTATCAGGAACAGGTCATGCAGATCGCCGTGCGCCTGGCCGGATACTCCATGGGCCAGGCCGACATCCTGCGCAAGGCGATGGGCAAGAAGATCCGCGAGCTCCTGATCCCCCACCGCGAGCAGTTCGTCAGAGGCGCCGTCGAACGGGGGTACGGGGCCAGGAAGGCCGAGGAGATCTTCGACCTGATCGTGCCCTTCGCCGACTACGGGTTCAACGCGTCCCACGCGTGCGGCTATGCGTACGTGGCCTACCAGACGGCGTACCTGAAGACGCACCACCGGGTCGAGTACATGTCGGCGCTGCTGACCAGCGTGAAGGACGACAAGGACAACAAGCCCTTCTACCTGAACGCGGCCCGGCTCATGGGCATCCAGGTCCTGCCCCCCGACGTGAACGAGTCGCTGATCGACTTCGCCCCCTCCGACGGGGGGATCCGCTACGGGCTGTCGGCGGTCAGGAACGTGGGCGTGGGGGCGGTCCAGGAGATCATCCGAGCCCGGACCGAGAAGGGGCCGTTCGGATCGTTCACCGACTTCTGCCGGAAGGTCGACCCTGGCGTGCTGCACAAGAAGGTCCTGGAGAGCCTGATCCTGTCCGGTGCATTCGACTCGCTCGGCTACCCGCGCAAGGGGCTGCTGGAGACCTACGCGAAGGTCTCCGAGCCGATCGCCGGTGAGCGCAAGGCCGAGGCCGAGGGGCAGTTCTCGCTGTTCGGGGGGGCCGAGCGGGCCGCCCACGAGATCGACGAGTCGGTGCTGGGCCGAGACGAGTTCGACCGGCGGGACCTCCTTCGACAGGAGAAGGAGATGCTCGGGCAGTTCGTCACCGACCACCCGTTGCTGGCCATCAAGGAGGCCCTGGCCCGGCAGACCGACCGGGAGATCGTCGACGTCGCGGGCCTCGGCGATGGCGACGTGGTGACGGTGGCCGGCATCATCGCCGGCCTGGGCCGGCGCTTCACCAAGCGTGGCGAGCCCTACGCCGTGTTCCGCCTGGAGGATCTGACCGGAGGGGTGGGGATCGTGGCGTTCCCCTCGGTGTTCGACCGGGTGGCCCACCTGATGGTCCAGGACTCGATCGTCGTGGTCAAGGGGCGAGCGGACCTCCGGGGCCGGGAGCTGCAGCTGGTGGCGCTGGAGATCCGTGAGCCGGACCTCACCGAGACCACCGGCTCTCTCGCCGGGGCCGAGCCGCAGGCCCGCACGGTCCGGTCGAACGGTTCGGCGGGGGGCGCAACACCAGTGATCTCACCGGATGGGCCCGCCCCGTCGTCCGCCGATCCCCTGGTCGTCGACCTCCCCGCGGCCACGTGCACCCCGGGGCTGATCGCCCGGATCAAGGAGCTGTTCGCGATGCACCCCGGGAGGTTGCCGGTGATCGTCAGCCTGGTGGGCCGCGACCAGGTGACCCGGCTCCGGCTGGGGCAGGACTACCGCGTCGACGGTTCGCCCGCGCTGCTGTCCGAGCTCGGCCGGCTCCTGGGACCGGGGGCGGTCCGGCTGGCGGTCGACACGTCCTCCCCGTACGTCCGAGCCTGATCCGCGCGGGCTTGGCGGCGGTGGGCGGGACGCCGTTCGAGGTCATCCCGGCGCTGGACCTCTCCGGGGGGAAGCTGGCTCGGATGGAGGGGGGCCGGCGCGAGGGGCTCCGCGCGCTTGCCGGCGACCCCCTGGTGGTGGCGGAGCGGCTCGTGGGCGCCGGGGCGCGATGGCTTCACGTGGTCGACCTCGACGCCGCCCTCACGGGCGTTCCGGCCAACCTCGACCTGCTGGAACGCATCAGCCGGCTCTCCGTCAGGGTGGAGGCCGGTGGCGGGCTGTCCCCGGAGGGGGTGAGGGCCTGCCTGGAGCGCGGGGCGGCGCGAGCGGTGCTGGGGGCGGCCTGGTTGAGCGACCCGGCCGCGATCGCCCGGGCGGTGGCCGAGCATGGGGCCGCCCTGGCCGTCGCCCTGGACGTCCGCGCAGGGACGGTGGCCCCACGGGGTTCCGGCCGGGCCGGCCCCGCCACCGCCGACGTGCTCCCGGGCCTGCTGGGCCTTCGGCCGTCACTGATCGTGTACACCGACGTCGAGCGCGACGGCACCATGGCCGGCCCTGACCTCGGGGCGCTGTCCTCGCTCGCCGCCCTGGCTGCGCCGTACGGGACCGGGGTCCTGGCCTCCGGCGGCGTCAGGTCGCTGGAGGATCTGGACGCCCTGGCCCGGATCCGGCCGCGCCTGGCCGGGGCGATCGTCGGCCGCGCGCTGCACCAGGGTGCCTTCTCGCTGGAAGAGGCCCTGGCCGGCATCACCTGAGCACGCGGGCGCCCCGGGTGACCGGGCCGGGCAGCTCACCGGATAAGCTGGCCAGGTCGTGGGGTTTCTCACCGAGATCGTCGAGCGGGTGCGCGCCGACCTTGCGGAGCGACCCCTGGACGAGGCGACGCTCCGGTTCCGGACGCGGGCGGTGGCACCGCCGCGGGACTTCGAAGGCGCGCTGCTCGCCCCAGGCATGACGCTGATCGCCGAGATCAAGCGGGCCTCGCCGTCGGCCGGACCGATCGCCGAGGCCGATCCGGGTGGCCTGGCCGCCCGCTACGAGGCGGGGGGAGCCGGGGCCATCTCGGTCCTCACCGAGCCCCGGTTCTTCGACGGGTCCCTGGCCGACCTCCGGCTGGCCCGGCGGAGAACCCGTCTCCCACTGCTCCGGAAGGACTTCCTGGTGCACCCCGCGCAGGTGCTCCAGTCCCGGGCCGAGGGCGCCGATGCCGTGCTCCTG
>JBKPBM010000145.1:0-7405 GCA_046744325.1 Actinomycetota bacterium
GTCGGGCCCGCTCCAGCTGGTCGAGCAGATCCCACTTGTTCAGCGCGACCACCTCGGGCAGGCTGCCCGCCCCGATCTCGGTCAGCACCTCGCGCACCGCCTGCATCTGCTCGTCCAGGTCCGGAGCCGAGGCGTCGGCCACGTGCAGCACTAGGCCCGCCCGTCCGACCTCCTCCAGGGTCGACTTGAACGCCTCCACCAGGTCGTGGGGGAGCTTGCGGACGAAGCCCACCGTGTCGGTCACCGTGGCGGTCCGTCCGCCCGGCAGGGCGACCCGGCGGGTGGTGGGGTCGAGGGTGGCGAACGGCTGGTTGGCCACCAGGGCGTCGGCCCCGGTGAGCGCGTTCAGGAGCGTCGACTTCCCCGCGTTGGTGTATCCGGCCAGAGCCACCTGGGGCACACCCGAGCGCTCCCGCGCGCTCCGCTTCACTCCACGGCTCTTGGCGAGCTGCTTCATGTCACGGCGCAATTTGGCGATGCGCCGGCGGATGTGCTGGCGATCCACCTCCAGCTTGGTCTCACCGGGACCCCGCGTCCCGATCCCGGCACCGAGGCGGGACAGCGACTCCCCCCACCCACGCAGGCGGGGCAACAGGTAGTTGAGCTGGGCCAGCTCGACCTGCGCCTTCCCCTCTCCGGACCGGGCGTGCAGGGCGAAGATGTCCAGGATCAGCGCCGTTCGGTCCAACACTTTCACCCGGAGCCGTTCCTCGAGGTTCCGGAGCTGTCCCGGTGACAGCTCGTCGTCCAGGACCACCGCGTCGGCGTTCGACGCATGCACCAGGTCGTGGAGCTCGGCGAGCTTCCCCGAGCCCAGCCACGTGGCCGGGTCGGGAGCGCCTCGGGACTGGACGACTCGTCCGACCGGCTCGGCGCCCGCCGCCCTGGCCAGCCCCGCCAGCTCCTCGAGCGAGCCCTCGTCCGCCTTCGGACCCACCCCGACCAGCACCGCCCGCTCACGGACCGCCGGTCGCCAGGTCGCGGAGAGCGGGGACTCGGATCCGGAGCGATCGGCCATCAGCGGACTGACCGCCGCCCCGGCCGGGCCGGGCAGCAAGAGACGCCGGAGAGATGGCCCCGGGAAGCGCCCCTTTCCCCGGGATCGTTCGTCCGGCGTCTCTTCGCAGCATGACGATTCCCGGGCCCGGGGAGCCCAAACCGGGCGCCCCCGACAATTTCGGCTCTCCGCCGGAACATCACGCTGCTCGCGCTCACCGGAGCCGATCCCGGATCCTGCCCATGGCCTCGTGAAGCCGTTCGTCGGCCACAGTCAGGGAGATGCGGAAGAAGCCCTCGCCGCCGGGGCCGTACCCGGTGCCCGGGGCCACCACCACCGCGGCCTGCTGCAGCAGGTCCTCGGCGAACCCCTCCGACGTTCGTCCCTCGGGGGTCGGGGCCCACACGTAGATCGACCCGAGGGGCGCCTTGACGGGGATGCCGATGTCCTGCAGCGCGGTGACCACCACGTCGCGACGGTTCCGGTACACCTGCCGCATCCGTTCCACGTGGTCCTGGGCTCCGGTGAGCGCCGCCACGCCGGCGCGCTGGACGGCGTCGAAGATCCCGGAGTCCAGGTTCGTCTTCAGCGTGGCCAGCACCGAGATGACCCCGGCGTTCCCCACGGCGTACCCCAGCCGCCATCCGGTCATGTTGTACGTCTTCGACAGGGACCCGAACTCCACGGCCACGTTCTTCGCCCCCGGCACCTGCAGGACGCTCGGGGCGACGAAGCCATCGAAGGTGATCTCCGCGTAGGCGGCGTCATGGCACAGCACCACGTCGTGGCGCCGGGCGAACGCCACCGCCTCCTCGAACACCGGCAGGTCGGCCACCGCCGCCGTCGGATTGCTCGGATACCCCAGCCACATGAGGTTCACCCCGGACGGCACCCGGATCCGGTCGAACCTCGGCAGGAACCCGTGTTCGGCCTCCAGGGGGATGGGCACCACCTCCCCGCCCGCAAGAAGCGTGCTCGTCGCGTAGACCGGGTACCCGGGGTCGGGGACCAGCGCGCGGTCCCCCCGGTCCACAAGCGCAAAGGACGTGTGGGCGTGGCCCTCCTTCGATCCCAACAGGGGGAGGACCTCCGTCTCGGGATCGATCGAGACGGCGAACCGGCGCTCGTACCAGTCGGCGATGGCCGTCCGGAACGCCGGGAGGCCGTAGTACGAGGGGTATCGGTGGGTCGCCGGATCCCCGGCCGCCTTGCGGAGGGCCTCCACCACGTGCGGGGGCGTGGGGAGATCAGGGTCCCCCACCCCGAGCGAGATCACGTCCGCGCCGGCGGCCCGAAGAGCCGCCACCTTTCGATCGAGCTCGGCGAACAGGTACGGCGGAAGGGTCTGGACTCGCGCGGCGACCCTCATCGGCCCACCGCGATCCCGGCCGCCTCCCGGAGCCAGGCGTCGTCAACGTCTCCCTCGAAGACGAAGGCGGCCGGCCCCTTCAGCGTGACGTGGTCGTCCTCACCCCAGGTGACGGTCAGGACGCCGCCGGGGAACTCCGCCTCGGCGACTCGTCCGGTGCGCCCCGACAGGGCGCAGGCGACCAGCGCGGCACACGCCCCGGTGCCGCACGCCATGGTCTCGCCCGAACCCCGCTCCCACACCCGCAGCCTGATCCGGCCATCCTGCACGGAGACGAACTCCACGTTGGTCCGGTTGGGGAACAGGGGAAGGTGCTCTACCTCCCGTCCCAGCGCGGCAACGTCCACGGCCGCCACGTCGTCGTCCGGGCCGAGGAACAGGACGCAGTGCGGGTTTCCCATCGACACGGCGGTGGCCTGGAATCCCCGTCCTGCGACCGCGATCCGCTGCTCCAGGAACGGGTCGTGCGGGTCGCCCGCGCCCGCCATGGGGATCGCCGAGCGCTCCACGGAGGGACGGCCCATGTCCACCGTGACCGCCCGGACGGTGTCTCCCTCGGTGTCGAGGACCAGGTGCTTGAGTCCCGCTCGGGTCCATACGTCGATCTGTTGGCGAGAGGTGAGCCCCCGTTCGAACACGTACTTCGCCAGGCACCGGATGCCGTTGCCGCACATCTCCGCCGCCTCTCCGTCGGCGTTGGCGTAGTCCATGAAGAAGTCGGCCTCCGGGTGGCCGGCCGCGGCTCCTCCCACGATCCGGATCAGGCCATCGGCACCGACCCCCCGATGCCGGTCGCACAGGGCGGCGATCGCGGCCGGCGCCAGGGGGCGGAGGTCGCCCACGTCGTCCACCATCACGAAGTCGTTGCCTGTCCCGTGGTATTTGGCGAATCGCATCTAGGTCTCCACCCGCAGGGTCGCGGCCCCCCGAGCCCTTCCAAGGTATCGTGCCAGCTCCTCGACGATCCCCGGAGCGCCCTCCTCCCCGACCGGGAACCACCGGATCCGGGGATCACGACGGAGCCAGGCGAGCTGCCGGCGAGCGAGGGCCTTGGTGCGCCGAGCGGTCCTGGCTGCGGCCTCTTCGACCGACAGCTCCCCGCGAAGGCACGCCACGGACTCAGCGTAGCCGATGGCCTGGGTCGAGGTCAGGAAGCGCTCGAACCCCCGTGCCATCAGCTCTTCGGTCTCACGAACCAGGCCCGGCATGAGGTCCGAGGCCCGCGCCTCGATCCGCCGCCGAAGGATCTCCCGCGGGAAGTCCACGCCCGCGGCGGTGACCACCCCGATGGGGTAGCGGTCCCAGTCGCCGGCGAAGCTCGAGAACGACCGCCCGGAGATCGCGGCCACCTCCAGCGCCCGAACCGTCCGGCGGACGTTGCTGGGTTCGATCTTCGAGGCCGCCGCCGGGTCAAGGCCCGCCAGTCGCTCGTGCAGGCCACCGGCACCGATGGTGGCGGCCTCGGCCTGGAGCAGGCGCCGGACCTCCGCTCCATTGCCCGGGAACGACAGCCCGTCGACCACCGCCCGGTAGTACAGGCCGCCACCGCTCACCAGCAGCGGGCGGCGGCCCCGGTCGCGGATCCCCGCGATAGCCGCGGCGGCGAGCCGCTGGAACCTGGCCACCGAGAACGGCTCGTCTGGATCGACCACATCGATGAGGTGGTGCCGGACCAGCGATCGGTCCTCGGGCGACGGCTTGGCCGTGCCGACGTCCATGCCCCGGTACACGAGCATCGAGTCCACGCCGACGATCTCGGCCCCGAGCCGCGCAGCCAGGGAGATCGACGCCTCGGTCTTGCCCGAGGCGGTGGGCCCCACCACTGCCAGCAGGGGTGGCCGACCCGTCCCGTTCGCGGCCCGGCTCACGCGGGGACGGAGGCGGGGGCGGCCAGCCGGCCGGACAGGTGATGCGGGTGCGCCCCGAGCACCTCGACGTCGGCGAACGTTCCCGGGACCAGGTCGCCGGCCATATGGACCACCTTGTTGGTCCGGGTCCGTCCCTGGAGGTTGCCCTTGCGCCCCTCGCCCTCGATCAGCACCTCGGCCCGGGCCCCCACCAGCTCGCGGTTACGTTCGAGGGAGATGCGTTCCTGGAGGGCCACCAGGCGCTCGAAGCGCCCCTGGACCACCCCCTTGGGGAGCTGATCGGCGAATCCGGCGGCGGGGGTCGCGGCGCGGGGGTAGTACTGGAACGTGTATGCGGCGTCGAATCGAGCCCGCTCGGTGACCTCGAGCGTCGCGTCGAAGTCCTGCTCGGACTCCCCGGGGAACCCGACGATGATGTCGGTGGTCACCGCGATCCCGGGGACGGCCTCTCGGATGCGCTCCAGCCACCCGAGGTAGCGCTGGGTGCGGTAGGACCGGCGCATCAGGCGAAGGATGCGGTCCGAGCCCGACTGCAGCGGAAAGTGGATGTGTTCGCACACGTGCTCGCACTCGGCCATGGCCGTCACCACGTCGTCGGTGAAGTCATGTGGATGCGGGCTGGTGAACCGGATCCGCCGGATGCCGTCGACCTGGTCCATCGCCCGGAGCAGCTCGCCGAACCGGGCCCGCGACCCGGAGCCAGGCACCGTCAGGTCTCGCCCGTAGGTGTTCACGTTCTGCCCCAGGAGCGTCACCTCGACCACCCCGGCCCGAGCCAGGCCCTGGACCTCGGCCAGGACGTCGCCGAGGGACCGCGATCGTTGGGGTCCCCGGACCAGGGGAACGATGCAGAAGGTGCACCGGTTGTCGCAGCCCACGCTCACCGAGACCCATGCGTGATGCCGGGAGTCCCGCCGGGCGGGGAGCGCGCTGGGGAACACCTCGGTGAACTCGCGCACGTCCATGAGCGGACCCTCGCGCTCCGATCGGCGCAGCAGCTCGAGGAGGTGCGGGAGCGCGTGGGTGCCCACGACCACGTCGACCCACGGGGCCCGGCGCTGGATGGATCCCTGATCCTTCTGGGCCAGGCAGCCAGCGACCACGATCCGCATCCTCGGGTTCCGCTCCTTCACCGGCTTGAGGTGTCCCAGGGCGCCGTACAAGCGGTTGTCGGCGTTCTCACGGACGGCGCACGTGTTCAGCACCACGACCTCCGCCTCGCCTGCGTCCGCCGCCGGGACCAGCCCATCGCTCTCAAGCACGCCGGCGATGCGCTCCGAGTCGTGCTCGTTCATCTGGCACCCGAACGTGGTCACGAGGTATCGCCTGGTCATCGCCGAGCGAATGTAGCAGCCGCGGCCGCGCACCCCCTTGCGGGAGAGCGGCCGCGGCTGCGTGCTCCGGCGGTCAGAGCCGTTCGATCACGGAGTGGGTGCCGGACCGGACGTGATCACGGCGGTCCGCGTCCCGAAGAACCCGCCGACCAGCGCAACGAGCGAGCCGGCGAGCACGATCCACGCTCCGACGTCCAGGTCGGAGACGGCCTGGTTGGCGCGGTAGACCTCGATGAGGAACAGAACCCACGCGGCGACGCCCAGGGCGCCGGCCAACCGGGTCAGCCACCCCGACCTGGGCGCGAGGCCGACGATGGCCAGCAGCCCCAGAACGATGGCCACGAACCCCACCGTGGTCAGCAGATTGTTGCTCGCGTGGCCGAACCGGGTGGACCACAGGGCCCGGAGGCTGATGTCGGTCCCCGCGGTGCTCCTGACCCAATCCAGGAAGGCACCGATCACCAGGCCCGCCGCGCCCACCAAGGCGAGGACGAGGCGGACCGCCAGGCCACCCCATCCCCACGTGCGCCGCGTGATCGTCGGCTGATACGCCGGCGCTGGCTGAACCGGTGGCTGGTATGCAGGCTGCGCCATGACAACCCCCTTTCGCCTGTCGGGAACAAGTGTTCCCGAAGCGGGGGAAGCGGAAACGGTGCCTGCCTTCCTCGGCGCCCTCCCCTACTTGGCGTATTCCACGGCCCGGATCTCACGGACGACCGTGATCTTGATCTGCCCCGGGTACTGCAGCTCCTCCTCGACCTGCTTGGCGATGTCCCGGGCCAGGACCTGGGCCGCCAGGTCGTCGATGTCCTTGGGCTTGACCATCACCCGGACCTCCCGCCCGGCCTGCATGGCGAAGGTCTTCTCCACCCCGGCGTACGACGTGCAGATCTCCTCCAGCCGCTCCAGGCGCTTCACGTAGGTCTCCAGCGACTCCCGGCGAGCCCCGGGTCGCCCGCCGGAGATGGCGTCGGCGGTCTGAGACAGGACGGCTTCGATGGTCCGTTGCTCGACCTCCCCGTGGTGCGACTCGATGGCGTGGACGACCTCCGGAGACTCCTTCAGCCGCCTGGCCAGCTCGGCCCCGATCAGGGCGTGGGAGCCCTCCACTTCATGCGTGACCGCCTTGCCGATGTCGTGGAGCAACGCGCATCGCTTGACCAGCTTAGCGTCCACGCCCAGCTCCGAGGCGATGGCCGCGCCGATGTGCGCCGCCTCCACCAGGTGCCGAAGGACGTTCTGCCCGTACGAGGTTCGGTACTGGAGCCGGCCCAGGACCCGGACCATCTCGGGATGGACGTCGGTGATCCCCACCTCCACCAGGGCCTCCTCCCCGGCCCGCTTGATCTGTTCATCCACCTCGGCCAGGGCTCGCTGGTGGGTCTCCTCGATCCGGGCGGGGTGGATTCGGCCGTCGCTCACGAGCTTCTCCAGCGTGATCCGGGCCACCTCCCTCCGAACCGGGTCGAAGCACGACAGGACCACGGCTTCCGGGGTGTCGTCGATGATGAGGTTGACTCCGGTCATGGCCTCGAACGCCCGGATGTTCCGGCCCTCCCGGCCGATGATCCGGCCCTTCATGTCATCCGATGGAAGCGGGAAGACCGAGACGCTGGATTCGCTGGTCTGCTCCGAGGCCACCCGCTGGATGGCGATGGTCAGGATCTTCCGGGCACGGCGGTCACCCTCCTCCCGGGCCCGCTGCTCGATCTCCCGCACGGTGGCCATGGCGTCGCGCTTGGCCGAATCGACGACCTGGCCCATGAGCATGTCCTTGGCTTCCTGGGTGGTGAGCCTGGCCACCCGTTCGAGCTCCCGTCGCTGGTCCTCCTCCGCT